>JANOCH010000782.1:0-2438 GCA_031412015.1 Chitinophagaceae bacterium | reverse complement strand
AGCCGCGGTAATATTATTGATGGTCAGAGTGCTTGAATTGGAGTTAACTATATTCACTCCATTTCTGCTCCATTGGTAAACTAAAGGTTCAGTGCCTTCAGTCATTACAGAGAAGGTAGCGCTGCACCCTGAAAAAACGATTTGAGGTGAAGGCTGTGTAATAATTACAGGAGGCGTGTTGACAATGTGAATTATTTCAACGGAAGTACTTCCGTCATAAGGTGCTGCTCCTTCATACTCGGCGACAATAATGTGTTCGCCGGCTGCAAGATCAGATAAAGTAAGTGTGGCTATCCCCGAAGCATTCAAAGGTGAAATGCCTAAAACAGTAGTTCCCTCCAGAAACAGAACATTTCCCGTGGCGGCAGGCTCATCAATTGTGGCTGTTAAAGTAACGGGTTGGTTGAGACATGAGGTGGCAGGAGTGGATAACAAACTGGTGGTAGTTACCATCTGTGCTTCGATAGTCATTCCGAAAGAAAACAAGAATTGAACGATAAAAAATACCCGACAGGTACGCATGATAAAGAGGCGGTCTCTTTTGATTCGCACGGAGAGTAAACCAGTAATATTTTTAAGGTTGTTGCTCATAATTTTATAAACCATCAGGGTGTTTATAAAAAATTTCACGGGTAATGGTATTCTTCGGAGAGTGGATCTTATATAAAGCGATTCGAAAAAATGATATCAAAAAATATTATCGCCGGACTTACAAACATCAGGGCAATAAGGGGCATGTAAGACGATATGTCAAATCGTCCCTGAAATTTTTCCTGGTTAGAAATCCTGGAAGTCTTTTCTAAAAAGGAAAAAAAATGGTGCCTGGAAGTTTAGATATTCAGTGGCTGCTTCGAAAGATGAAGCCTTAAAAAAGAAGGAAGCCTGAATAGAGAGTGGAAGTAATAGTGTAAAAATTGTTTCATCGTTTTCATTTTAGGGTCCAGGTATAATAGTACGGTTTGTTCTTTCAAACTTTCCCTGCGATTACGATGTAAACGAACTGAAGGAGCAACATACCGGGAGTAAATTCCCTTTGTAAGTGGTAGTAACTTTCAGATTCGGATTTACGTTGTTTTCTTAGGGTTTGTCCGATTGAGCAACAAACATACTCTCCAGTCATTCTACGTGCAAGTATTTCGTGGTTTATTTCGTAAGAAATACGATATTTTCTCTCGTAGAATTACTATCAGTTTTGATTCTCAGTCCTTTATTTTAACTGGTGATGGGTACTGGTTTTTTTAGGGAGCCAAACACCGGCCGCCTTTTGGAAAGCAAGATGATCTGTGCTAATCCCTTTTTGCAAATTGGTCTGCGGAGAGATTAAGGCTGACGGGTGAGAGGGTAGTACTTCCTTCATCAATGATGACCCTGTACCGAAAGGTGACAGACTCGCCTTTTTTTAGCTGAAGATTTGTAGCGCTTCTTTCATTCGTGAATATTTTTTCTCCCAAAGGATTCGCGGCAAACAAACCGTAACCCCGGGCATGCCAGAAAGTAGGATAGTTGGGATTCTTTGGATGATCAATGATGGCGATGCTGATCGAATCTTTTCCCATGCGTCCGTATACTTTGCACCACCTGCCCCTGGTACTCCAGGCATCATTGCCTATTTTTCCTTCGCTCGTTAGATAAGTGCCGTTGGGGATCGTATCAGTTCCTCCTTTTACAATCGTGATGTTGCCTTTGTCGTCGGTAAATTTTTGATCCTCTGTTGTTGGCATCTCTAATGCATGGGCAAGTCTCAATCCCAGGAGCCCATCTTTTGCATCAGTAAATAAAACCGTAATGTTGGCTTTCAAAACGGTGATGCGATCTATGATCCGCCGATGCATCGTGCCGGTAAATTCAAGCCGCGTTGTTTCTTCCAGTAATACATGATGCTGGTGGTTGGTCCAGTTTGCATGGTAACTAAGTATTCCCGTTTCACCTCCGGAAATTTTCAATAGCTTATCCGTTTTGATCCATCCATAGGACGGTTTCCTTTCGTTCGGAATAGCGTAAGAATTATTCCAGAAATCCAAACCATTTACATTTTCAAAATTTAGCCATAAGCCGAGATGATGAGGATGATCCGTCGGATCACCGGGCTGTGTGTTTAACGGGAATCCCCTCGTAACGGTCGTACCGTTGGCGGCATGAATGGGATAAAGCACCGGTTTCTCGATACTGTCTGAATAAATGAAAGTGGTAAATGGTTTTCCGCCGATAAAGACATCTACTTTTTTTTCACCAGGGTAAGACTCCAATTTTACCATTTCATTTTCCTGGGCAAATGATGTATTTAAACATAGGAAAAACGAAAGACCGATCGCAGTATATTTCATGCTTTAGGGTGTCATGATTTTCTTATCAATATTTAAATGGTTTGTTTCCGGCCATTACTTCCTGTGTTTTTTCATCAAACCAAACTTTTAAACCTGTATGGGCGGCAGCAGTGG
>JANOCH010000781.1:0-5124 GCA_031412015.1 Chitinophagaceae bacterium | reverse complement strand
GAATGTGCAAATGATTAGTGTGCGGCAATTTTCAAATCTTAAAATTCAGAAATTTTCAAATTAGTTATGCCGATAAATTATTACATATTTCTTTCCATTGCTTTGTTCTGCATTGGTATTGTAGGCGTGCTGACACGCCGCAATGCCATTATCATCTTTATGTGTATCGAGTTAATGCTGAATGCGGTGAATTTATTACTGGTGGCATTTTCGAAAATGCATCACCTGAATGCAATGGCTACCAATCCGGCTGCAACAACAGGAACGGATGGACAGTTATTTGTATTCTTTATTATGGTGGTGGCGGCCGCGGAGGTAAGCGTGGGGTTGGCCATTATCGTGATGATGTACAGGAACATTCATTCGGTGGATGTAAATTTTTTAAACAGGTTAAAACATTAAACTTCGCCGGGGTTTAGGTATGAATAACGCATTAGATATAGTTTACTTGATTCCGTTGTTACCATTAATAGGTTTCCTGGTCAATGGACTGGGCCGGAAACATTTGTCCAAAGGATTAATAGGTATTATTGGAAGTGGGACGGTACTGGCCTCTTTTATTATCAGTATTTGGGTCTTTATGCAGGTGAAAGGGGGAAATACCCATGTGGCTAACTATTTTAATTTTATCACTATAGATAAGTTAAGTATTCCTTTTGCATTTCAAATTGACCAGCTTTCATCCATTTTCCTTTTAATAATAACGGGGGTTGGCTTCCTGATCCACGTATATTCTACTTCGTACATGCATGAGGAGAAGACAGAGCATTTCGGACGATATTTTGCCTATCTCAATCTGTTTGTGTTTTCGATGCTGTTGCTGGTAATGGGGGCCAACTATGTTATCATGTTTATCGGTTGGGAGGGTGTTGGCTTGTGTTCCTATTTACTGATCGGTTACTGGTTTAAAAACACGGAGTATAATAAGGCGGCCAACAAGGCCTTTATCATGAACCGTATTGGGGACCTTGCATTTCTGATAGCGATATTCTGGATCATTTCGAAAGTGGGCAATGTTAATTATGGTGAGGTGTTTGCTTTCGCACAGGGTAATAAGTTTACCGCGACAGACATTACTGTTATTACTATTTTGCTATTTATCGGCGCCACCGGCAAAAGTGCACAGATACCATTATATACATGGTTGCCCGATGCGATGGCCGGTCCTACGCCGGTATCTGCGTTGATCCATGCCGCCACGATGGTGACGGCGGGAATTTATATGATCGCCAGGAGTAATATTTTATATTCATTATCTCCGCTTACACTTAACATAATTGCGATTGTAGGTTTGGCTACTGCGTTGCTTGCAGCAACGATTGCCATGAAGCAGAATGATATCAAGAAAGTGTTGGCGTATTCAACGGTTAGCCAATTGGGATATATGTTTTTGGCGCTGGGAACAGGGTCTTATGTTGCCGCTGTTTTTCATGTAATGACCCATGCCTTCTTCAAAGCATTATTATTTCTTGGAAGCGGTAGTGTGATTCATGCTATGGGTGGAGAACAGGATATAAGAAAGATGGGCGGCCTGGGTAAATACATGAAGATTACCAATGCCACTTTCCTGGTGGGTTGTTTAGCTATAGCAGGTATACCGGGTCTTTCGGGCTTCTTTTCGAAGGATGAGATATTAGCCGGTGCGTTTGCCAAATCTCCCGTATTGTATGCAATCGGTTTGGGTACGGCTTTGCTGACGGCATTTTATATGTTTCGGTTATACGCTACTACGTTCAAAGGTTCTTTTAGAGGCACGCATGACCAGGAACATCACCTGCATGAAAGTCCGGCGGCTATCACGATCCCGCTCATTATCCTGGCCATACTATCTATTATTGGTGGTTATGTAGGTATTCCTGAATTTATTATGCATGGGGCTCATTCATTAAAAGAATTCTTAGCTCCTGTCTTTGCGGCTTCTAACGAAGTGTTGAAAGCTCATGAGGTATCCCACCAAACTGAATGGTTGCTGACAGGCGTATCGACCGCGTTGATCCTTATCGTGGTCATCTTTGCCTGGAATAAATTCAGTAAGAAACCTGACACAGAAGATGCTACCGGTTTTGGAAAAGTGTTAGCCAACAAATGGTATGTTGATGAATTGTATGAGAAAATAATTGTCGGGCCTTTGAATAGTCTTGGTTTGTTTTTCAAGAATGTATTTGAAGGATCAGTAGTTGATGGAATTGTGAATGGGGTAGGGCGATTAGTAAATTATAGCAGTCGCCAGTTGCGCCTGTTACAAAGCGGCCAGGTAGGAAGTTATGTGTTGCTGATGGTAGTAGGTATGTTGCTGTTTTTTGTATTTCAATTTTTCCTGAGGGGCTAAGAGGGTCAAAGAGAAAAGGAGGAGAAAGAGTACCGTAGAAATTGTATTAAGTTAGTTAAGGGGTTGAAAGAGGAAAGCAACTTGTATAGGTAGTTGGTTGATTTTTATATAACAGCAAAATAAATAGTTCCTTTTGTAAGGGAGCAGGCATATGATAGCAGTTTTATTGATTTTAATTCCATTGCTTACAGGTTTGGCGGCCTTCTTTTTCAGAAATGAAAAATTGGTTCGCTCATGGAGCTTGTTTTCTTCAATAGTTACCCTTGGAATTTCAATATTGGGATTGACAGTTTTCAGTGAGGCAAATCACCTGGAACATCGGTCTGAATGGTTGTCAACGCTGGGAAGCAGCTTTTCGGTTAAACTGGATGGCATGGGACAATTGCTTTGCTTATTAACGGCCATTTCATTTCCACTGATCTTTGTTTCGACCTGGCATTCGTCGTATAAAAAAGCGAATAATTTTTTTGCACTCATGCTATTGTCGCAGGCAGGTTTGATGGGAGTGTTCCTGGCAATGGATGCTCTATTGTTTTATTTCTTCTGGGAGTTGGCATTGATACCGGTTTACTTTCTTTGCTCTCAATGGGGCGGTGAAAAAAGAATTGCCGTTACGTTCAAATTCTTCATCTACACATTCGTTGGTTCATTGCTGATGCTGATCGGTATCTTGTATGTGTACGCTCATTCACAGGATCATTCTTTTAGCATTGAATCTTTTTATAAAGCGGGGGCAGCTCTTGGTCAGAAACAGCAGACCTGGCTGTTCTGGTTATTCTTTGTGGCTTTTGCCATTAAAATGCCCATCTTCCCGTTTCATACCTGGCAGCCCGATACTTACGAACAATCACCAACGGCAACCACCATGGTACTAAGTGGAGTAATGGTTAAAATGGGAGTATTGGGACTTATTCGTTGGCTATTACCTGTACTACCGATCGCTTCTTATTCCTGGGGTGACTTCGCTTCGGGGATGGCTGTAACAGGAATGATCTATGCCTCCTTAATTGCCATTAAACAGGATGATATAAAAAGGCTGATAGCCTATTCTTCCATTGCGCATATAGGGTTAATGTGTATCGCTATTTTCTCTGAAAATAAGTTGAGTTTGCAGGGCGTGATGATACAGATGTTTAATCACGGTATCAATATTATCGGTCTTTGGATAGTGGTAGAACTGATCGAAAGGCAATTTGGTACAAGAAAACTTTCCGAATTAGGCGGCCTGGCTCAGAAAGCGCCAGCCATGGCCATTTTATTTGTCATCGTTGCGCTGGCGAATATCGCACTTCCCCTTACCAATGCCTTTGTGGGTGAGTTTTTAATGTTCAGCGGGATTTTCGGGTCCGAGTTTACGAAGTATGGTCTCATATTTACTGTATTGGCCGGTATTTGTATAATTCTTGCGGCTATTTACACACTAAATATGATCCGTAAGATCTTTTATGGTGATACAGTTACGCTGACGGCCACCGTTCATGATATTAAACTAAATGAAAAGCTGGCGTTGGGCATTATTGTCGCCCTGATATTCTGGATGGGTGTATATCCTCAGCCGGTATTAGATGTCACAAACGATATTTCAGATAGTATTTTAAAAGCATCAGATGTTCGCCATCTGCTAAAGAAGTAACGACACAGTCATGAATGTATTAATATTATCGGCTATCCTGGGAGTTGTTGCATTGTTCAGCGGAATTTACCTGAAGCAGAAAAGTACTGTCCGGGCTATAGCCATTGTTGGAATGGCGGTTCTGTTGATCAGTAATATCCTGGAGATGAATGGTACTTCATTCTTTCATATAAATGTTGAAGGGATGATGGGTTTCGACAAGTTTGCGTTGCTGTTCATATCCATCATACTTTTTTCGACGCTTATTTATTTTATTTTGTCGGCAAGGGATATGGAAAAAGTAGGGATTCATTATGCCGAATATTTTGGGCTTATCTTTTTTATCCTCTGCGGTGTAGTTCTCGTTGCCTCGTTCAAATCACTATTGATACTTTTCCTCGGTATTGAGATCATCTCTATTCCGCTATATATACTTACCGGTACTGATAAGAAGAATTTGAAGAGTAATGAGGCTTCGTTGAAATATTTACTGATGGGAGCCTTCTCAACCGGGTTGATGCTGATGGGTATTGCGCTGGTATATGGGGCCACGGGCACCTTTAGTATAGACCAAATGCAATTTGCTTCAGATAAACCAGGCGTTTTGCCAGTCGCCGGTATGATGTTGCTGCTTTTCTCAATGGCTTTTAAAGTATCAGCTGCGCCATTTCATTTCTGGACACCCGATGTGTATGATGGCGCTCCTACGGTATTTACTTCATTTATGGCCACTATTGTAAAAGTGGCCGTATTTATCGGGTTCATCCGTTTGTTTGATGAGACTTTCGGAATATTTAGTGAGCAGTGGAAATTATGGATAGCCATTATTACAGTCGCCACCTTATTTGTCGGAAATATCACGGCTGTATTTCAGCAAAGCGTTAAGCGGATGCTGGCATATTCCAGTATTGCGCAGGCTGGGTTTATGTTGCTGGCGATATTTGCCATGAATTCAGACGCTAAAGAAGGGATACTGATCTACGCCGCCGCCTATTGCCTTGCCACGATCGGGGTTTTTGCGGTGTTGATCAAAATGAGTGACTATTCGTTCGAAGGATTTAATGGTCTTGCTAAACAACAGCCTATGGTGGCGGCCCTTACCACCATCTTCTTTTTGTCACTGGCAGGTATACCGCTAACAGCGGGGTTTCTTGCAAAATTTTATATGTTGAAAGCAGCGATC
>JANOCH010000780.1:0-6990 GCA_031412015.1 Chitinophagaceae bacterium | reverse complement strand
GCAAAGGGCACCAGCTCCAGTCTGTATTAGATACTCCGGCGAGTCTTGCAATTTCACTAAAAGTACCATCGCCATTATTTAACTGCAGCATATTTCGCATATACTGCCGGTTCAAACCCTGGCTTTGCATCAATTCGAAGGACTCATAATTTTCCTGTAACTGTAGCAACTTTTGACGGCGATTATCTTCCGGTAACATATCCAATGTCATCACATCGGGTAAACCATCGTTGTTAAAATCGGCGATATCAACACCCATGGAGAATTGCGCCAGATAGCGAAAACTTTGCTTTGATTGTTCGGCAAAGGTTCCATTGTGCTGATTGATATACAAATAATCCGGTTCGTTATAGTCATTCGTAACATATACATCCTGCCAGCCATCTTTATTAATATCCGATACGGCAATACCCAAACCAAACGTCATCGGGTTTTGCCTTAAACCTGCTTTCTTTGAGACATCAGTAAAATAGTTGTCTTTATTCTCGTACAGCTTTGCACCCGCCAGTTCATCGACTTCATTTCTATACCTGGCGAACTCCATGTTATCGATCTTCTTTACGCTGTGATTTAACAGGAACATATCCAGGTCTCCGTCATTATCGTAATCGAAAAAAGCGGCCTGTGTGCTGTAACTTTTATCGTCTAATCCATATTTTTTTGCCTGCTCTTCAAATGTAAGATCGCCCCGGTTAATGAATAGTTCATTACGCCGCAGGTCATCATTTACCTTACCTGAATAACAGATATAAATATCAAGCAATCCATCGCTGTTCACGTCGGCCATAGTAACACCGGTTTTCCAACCACCCTTTTTGCCTTCCATTTCTTTTGAGGTAATATCTTTAAACTTCAATCCCCCCAGGTTAAGAAATAACTTATTATCGTTCATATTGGCGGTAAAGAAAACATCTTCCAATCCATCATTATTCAAATCACCCACCGCGACGCCAGCGCCATTGTAAAAATATTCGTAGGCCAATACGTTCAGGTTCTCCGTTTCATTAATATTATTGCTAAACGTTATCCCCGTTTCTTTTGAAGATAATAGTTGGAACAATGGTTGTTGTGCTCCTGAAAGGAAAGGGATTGCCAACCAACACAAGGATATATAGACACCGGCACAACTCATGAAAAAATGGGATTAATGAACATCGCTAAATTTATTACTACTTGATTTAAAAGTATTACAATTTAACGCTCTTAATAACAATACGGCGAATACATCCGTTTTTTCTATTCATACAAAAACAGGACTACCTTGGGAAGATAGCCCTGTGGATTGAGACCTTAACTTTCTAAAAACGACTGCTTGACTGCTCTTTTGTATCTGCTAGCTACTAAACTTTTATTTGTCCCACCAAACACGTGAAGCCCAAGCATCACTAGCAGGACTTAAACCTGTGACACCAATATTATAATTTGCTTCATTCACTCCCACTTCTCCTGTAGGATAAATTTGCCTGCGTGGTATTACACCTCCGGAAAAATTACCCACATATACCACTGGTGTCAATACCGGAAATCCTGATCTCCTCCAATTGCTCCATGCTTCAGAAAAATTCATCAATGTACCTGTGGTGGCCCAATATTGCTCGTTAATCATCTTTAATGAAGCATCTAGAGACGAAGTATTCAATGGATTTGCGGCAGCATATGCGTTTGCGGTTGCAGCACTTATGGCGGCGTTTACATTGATACTAGTGAGGGCTTGAATACCAGCAGAAACCCCATTAGCATAGTGAACAGCTGCAGATGGGCCAACATTCCAACCTCTTGCTGCAGCTTCTGCAAAAAGCAATTCAGATTCGGCGTAGGTAATTATCGATACCGGATTATTTAAATCGGTATAAACTGATGTTCTTGGACGAGAATACTTACCAATCGGTGTAAAATCGCCACCAGTACCAGTACCGCCCGGATATCCCGGAGCTTTGGTAATATCGGTAGCTCCTCCATCAAAATCAAATCCATTGGGCATTCCCATTTGAATAGCTGCTGTATTGTCTCCCGCCAAACCAATGTTATTATTGGCTGCCAGTCCGGCCTGAGGAACTTCGGCGATTGCACTTATCCTTGGATCATTCGTAGACATTAAGAAATCCATTAGCGTCTTACTCCATCTTACCTGGTAGTAATCTCCGGCAGTCGCTAATGACCTTGAATTAGGGTTGCTATAGCCAGTAGCCTGGCTACCTCTCAAACTAACGTCATCTCCAACACTACTCATTGCGCCGCCAGCATATGCTTTTTCAGCCCATGCTTTTGCCGTTGCCGCATCTGCTTTGGTTAAACGCATGGCTATACGTAACATTAAGGAATTACCAAACCGCTTCCACTTCGCTATATCGCCTGCGGTTGAAAATATATCTGCTGATGGTTTTATTTTTGCAGGATCTAACTTTGCAATAGCTCCTTCAAGGTCTGATAGTAAACCTTTATAAACGTCTTGCTGTTTGTCGTACACAGGTAACGATAAACCTGTTTCGCCTTGCAAGGCCTGGGAATAAGGGAGATCTCCGTACGTATCGGTTGCGTAATGAAGACTTAATACTTTCATAATTGTACCTATAGCAACGACATTTGCTTTGGACGCATCGCCACCCAATATTTTACCGATTTCGCTGCCTAAACTTGCCGCCCTATAGCAACTTCCCCAACTGTTATTAGCATAGTTATTTGTATTGGATGATGGTACATATTTATCCATATTGCTGTAGTAATTCACACCACCAGACGATGTGGAAGATAAAATCTGCACCCATCCACTTTGAAAGAGTATTGGGCCACTATAGCCGGCTATACTCTCTTTATACGCCTGCTGACTGTTAGACAGGAAAAAATTTGCATCGAAAGTTGCCGGAGACGACCTGTTTGGGTCAGTGTTAATTGACTCAAAATTTTTGGTGCAACTAATTGGTACTGCAAAGACTGCGATCAGTAAATAAATTAATATTTTTTTCATACAATTTTGTTTTGAATTTAGAATTTTAATGACGGAATGTATTACTTTTTAAATCTTACATTCAAGTTAAAACCGTATGACCTTGTGTTAGGCAAACTTGTACCCTCTATTCCTGTATAGCGAATGGTAGATCCAAAAGTTGCTTCAGGGTCTATATTGTCACTCTTCTTCATAAGAATCAGCAGGTTTCTTGCGACAAAAGATAATTGCATAGACTCAAATATTTTCAATTTTTGTACGATATTTTTAGGTATGCTAATGCCTAACACAACCTGGCGTAATTTAATAAAATCACCATCTAATACATGCACCTTAGTTACATTTTGAGCCAAAGCTCTGTAATAGCCCTCTGCTGTAGCAGTTACTGTATTGGCAGCGCCGCTTGCATCTACCCCGGTTTTAATACCACCTTCTCTTCCCTCAAGTGTTTGTTGATTTAATCCTCTTCTTAAAGAATAAAAACTTGTGGCAGATAAAATATTGTTACCATAATTGTAATCCACTAAAAAAGAAAAAGTAATCAAATTATTAAATGTAAACTCATTATTTAAACCGCCGAAAAGTTTTGGTAATACACCACCCATTGGAACAAGATCACCTCTTACAGGAAAGCCAGAGCCATCTACAACAATATTACCTTTATCATATTTATAATCATAAGCCATTATTTGTGGCCCTGACTGTCCAACCACATAAGCAGTAAAAGCATTGCCCAATGTTGCCCTGTTATAACCCAGCTGCAGTCTATTTCCATTCTGGTCAGTTGAAAGAACTTTATTACTTACACTCGTTAAGTTAAAGGAAGGGGTCCAGGAGAATTTTTTGTTTTGGACAGCCTTAGCGCTAAGTTGCAATTCCAATCCTTTGTTCTGAATAGAACCGGTGGGTACGTAACCACTATTAAACCCTGTGGCAATACTAAAAGAAGCGGGCATGATTTCATTCTTTGTTTTCTTTGTATAATATGCCAGATCGATAGATAACCTGTTACCAAACATTTTTAAATCAGTACCAATTTCCAGCTCAGTGGTAGTAAATGGTTTTAACAAACCACTTGGTAAATTTGTAGGCGAACTACCCACCGGGATACCGTTGTATGCGTTGCCTAATGAATAATACAGTTGTGTTTGATATGCATCAACCAACTCATTGCTTGTTTGTGCATAAGAAACTCTTAATTTACCAAAACTTATAGCATTGATTTTAACCAACTCTGAGAAAATAAAACTTGCCGTTACAGATGGTACAAAAATAGTGTTGTTGCCAGAAGGTAGCGTAGAATAAGCGTCATACCTGCCGGTTGTACCAATGGTTAAAAAGTTTTTATAGCTAAAATCCATGGTATAATAAGCAGAATGAACTTCAGATTTATTGAAGTCATAACCTCTATTAAAATTTAAAACATTAGAAGGACTGTACAGGTAGGGCAATACGAATGGTCCACCGCCTGTACTAACGGCCTCAAATTGTCTTTTTAAAAGGCTGGCTCCTACTGCAAAATCTAAACTAAGATCACCAACCAGTTTGCGGTTACCTCCAATCAAAGCGTCTACATTTAACTCAGACCTTTCAGATTTGCCAATACTATTTAAGCCTCCTGCTCTTCCCTGGGAGTATGCAGTTCCCCATGGAGTAACAGAAAAGGTACGGTCATTTGACAAGTCGTAGCCAACCCTTCCTTGTGCGTATAACCAACTGGTGATATTATATTTCAACTTTCCTGATGTAATAAAACGCTTTCTACCCACATCGTTTCTTAATTGATTCACCACAAAATATGGATTGCTTACATATTCATCATCGCTGAATTGCGTTTCAAAGCCTGTAGCCGGGTCATACCCTGGCGCCAGAATTTTTTCATCGATATTATTTGCCAGGAATAAACCATTATTTGCGTTTAATGGACCATCACTTAGATAAGGAACATTTTTAGCCAACTGATCAATATAGTTCACCACAACATCTGCAGTTAATTTACTCGTGATGTTTTGGGTTACATTAAGGTTGACTGTGCTTCTGCGTAAGCCACTATTTCGTATTATGGCATCACCATTTAGGTTAGACATTGACAACCTGAAAGAACCATCAGCACCACCTTTACTAAGGGCAACTGAGTTAGTAAGGGAGGGACCGGTACGGTAAAAGTTGCCAATATTTCCTTTTACAGCGCTGTAAGGATAAGATTTACCATCAAATTGTATTACAGAAGAACCATCCAACTTTGCACCCCAGCTCATTCTTGCATTTTGCTGCGCCCCAGAAGCGGTAACTGGCTTTATACCTCCCGAGCCCTGACCGTAAACGTATTGATAGTCAGTGTTGTCAACCGCCTTTTCTACCATGTAGTTCATGTTATAATCAACAGAAAATTCACCTTTTTTTGCTGATTTGGTAGTGATAAGAATTACACCATTGGTAGCCCGGGCGCCATACAAAGCTGATGCAGACTGACCTTTTAAGACAGTCATTGTTTCTATATCGTCTGGGTTTAAATTACCGATACCATCACCGCCATCTGCTCCACCCCACTCACCTGCAGAGCCTCTCTGCGTATTATCCATCGGTACACCATTAATTACAAATAATGGTTGCCCTGTACCGTTAAGGCTTGGGTTACCCCTTAAGAACAATTTTACAGTACCAGCGGGGCCGCTGCTTGTTCCGGATACTTTTAAACCTGCCACCCTGCCACTTAATGAATTTGCAAGATTGTTTTCCCTTGCCTTATTCAATAAATCGCCATTAACAGTAGTGACAGCGTAGCCCAGCTTTTTGGATTGTTTGGTAATACCAAGCGCCGTTACTACCACTTCACCCAACTCTTGGGCTTCTTCACTCAAATTAATCACAATATTATTCTCGTTTGCTTCTACTGCCTGATCTTTAGTAGCGAAACCAACAGAAGTTAATTCCAATGATATTTTACCGGTTGGCACGTTTAGAGAAAAAGCTCCATTGTCATTAGAAGTTGTCTGAATGGGCTTCCCTTTCACTTTAATGGTAACAGAAGGAAGAAAAGCAGCTGATTTAGAATCCCTGATCGTTCCGGATAATTGCCGGGTCTGCGCAAATACTACTGAACTGAACAGCAGTAAAGCAGTCAGCAAGCGAAGTTGTCTCATTATGCAATTGGTTTTAGTGTGAAAAATAAAAAGCAGTCAGGGAGGTAAAAGGCGGAAAAAATAAAGGCACAGCAAAAATCGCCGCACTTGAATTTGGTGTATTATTTTAACCGTCCGAATACCTGTCCCATCAATAAGTACAGCCTGACAGAAATTTGTAACAATAAGTTAATTGTGAGTCGATGAATAGCTCGTCCTTTTTTTGAGAGAATGGGGGCAAAGGCAGCGACATTTTTTTACGAATTCCGGTGTTGCTTTTTTTGCTGAAATACTTAACAGCATTGAATTCTGCTTGTTTCATCCTACTCCTTGATCAGCCAGCCTTCACATCAGTACCTCCATCTTTATATTCAAAATCAGTAAAATTTTAACCAAAAAATGGTTACAGATTTTGCGGCGGGTACACTTTACTTAGTAAGAGAAAAAAACTGTTTATGAAAGTATTGCATACAGACATCACGCATGCCCTGCACAGTTATATTGCTGTTCTGGAAAATAAAGGGAAAAGATTCTCCTCCCCGCTTCACTGCCACCCCGAACTGGAACTCGTTTATATTAAATCCGGCTCTGGCAAAAAGATATTGGGAGATACCATCAACCAGTTCAGCTCAGGCGATATCGTTTTGGTTGGCTCGGAACTACCACATAAATGGATGTGCGAGGATAATTGTCAGTCTCCTTCTTCGATCGTCGCGTACTTCAATAAAAATGTATTCTCTGAAGGGTTTTATGCACTAAAAGAAAGCCGGAGGCTTTCCGACCTGCTTGCAAAAGCCGCACGCGGCCTGAGCATTACCGGATCAGCCAAAGAAATAGTTGCGGCGAAAATGGAAAAGCTTGTCAAGAAAAGCGGGTTTAAAAAAATTATTGCCCTGATGGATATACTCCATATTATTTCCACTT
>JANOCH010000779.1:0-1895 GCA_031412015.1 Chitinophagaceae bacterium | reverse complement strand
CATAGAGATTAGGATAGGCATCAAACAATTTTGCCAGCCTACTTAAGTCGGAGCAACAATTAGCCAAATGACAGGCGATAAAAGTTGTTGTAGGATTGTCGCGTACGGCATGTTCCAGTGTTGCCACCAATTGGTCATGATCCAGTATTCCCTTTTTGGACATATCCACTTTCCAGGTGCCGGCATTCATCAGCCCATCGTTGGTTGAATCAGCTTTCTCATACATCCACGCATCTTCCGCAACGTGGATACTTACCGGCATGCGCAGCTCAGCGCATTTTTCCAATAATGGTTTCATCTGCGGATCATCAATGTGTAAACCCCAACCCTTCACCGGGGTGGAATAGAATTCACCCAAACCTTTATCTCCCAATTCACCAACGCCCCTTGCCCCCTTTTTATAACAGCGTACCAGTTCTGCCACGGCGTGTTTTTCCCAACCTGGCTTTTCATAACCGGAATAATCAAAACCGCACCACATTTCAAATCTATCTTTATAACGGGCATACTTCGCCACGACAGAATCGAACTTTTTGCCGGTGGCATAGGTCAGGATGATGGATTTGGCAATACCGACTTCATCCATCGTCTTGATCCATTGATCGATCGCCGCCTCTGACTGCGGATAATCATGCGAATGAAAATCGATCACCGGGAACTTTGCTTTCTCAATTTTTGTTTGTGGTATTTTGTAAATGGATACAGGACGAAAATCTTTTAGTTTGAGGTCATTGATGTCCTGGCAAATTACTACGGTACCCGGCAACGACAAGGTTGCTACCAGTACAAAGCGGCAATAATCTATATTTTTCAAGATCGGTTGGTTTTTTATGAAACATAAAAATAAAATCTTTTGTGATCATTTGTCAAAAAGATAAATACGTCATTTTATCTTTGCCGTCGCTTTTCTCTTCAAATTTTTAAACCCACATTATCATGATACAATCGCTGAAAACATTATTCCTCCGGGATCTCAATAAACTAAGAAAGGAAATTGAATCGTATAATGAAGAAGGTAAACTATGGATCATTGACAAAAACATCTCCAATTCGGCCGGTAACTTATGTTTACACCTTATTGGCAACCTTAACACCTATATCGGAAAGGAACTGGGTGGTACCGCCTATATCCGAAACCGTGACCTGGAGTTTTCACAAAAAGATATTCCACACGCTGAATTATTGACGAAGATAGACGAGACAATACTGGTAGTTGACAAAGCGCTGGATACCGTTACCGAAAAGCAACTGGAGGAAGAATACCCGGTCATTGTTTTTACCGATAAAATGACGACCGGTTTTTTCTTAATTCATTTAGTTGGTCACCTGGATTATCATCTTGGACAAATAAACTATCACCGGAGATTATTGGATGTGTGATGAACACGGTTCCTTCGTAAAATGATCGTTCACTACATATCGGCACCGATGCTTACATTTGGCATCTGCAAATGGATCAACCATCGCCAATACTCAGAACCGTTAATGTAACCCGCTATGTTATACCCCTCCGGGAGGGAGGTTCGCTACCCGCCATCGTGGAAGCAGACGATGGTTTTTTATACGTCATTAAGTTTCGTGGAGCCGGGCAGGGCATCAAATCCCTGATCGCCGAATTGATCGGCGGTGAAATTGCAAGGGCACTTGGTTTCAGGGTACCGGAGATCGTCTTTGCCGATATCGATGAAGCGTTTGGACGAACCGAAGCCGACGAAGAGATACAGGACCTGTTGAAGTTCAGCGTGGGGATGAACCTGGGGCTTCATTATCTTTCCGGTGCCATTACCTTCGACCCTCTGGTAACCACGGTCGATGCCGGACTGGCCTCCCGGATTGTCTGGCTGGATTGCCTGGTAACCAACGTGGACCGCACGCCCCGCAATACCAATATGCTG
>JANOCH010000778.1:0-14659 GCA_031412015.1 Chitinophagaceae bacterium | reverse complement strand
AAACGGAACCTTCTCTTAATTCCTCATCCAAAGAATTGATGTCTGAATTACTAATGACTGCATGCCAAAAATTTTGAGCATTGTTCATGTGTTGCAAGGTCAAAACAATACTTGGAAAACTTGATTTGATTTCTTTATAGAGGAGTTTTACGTCTACCGATTTGAGCCAGCCGGTTAATACTTCGTTTGCCCAGTGATTGTATAAGCTGTAATCCAGTATGACAGTCTTTAGTATCAATGTCTATTTTAAATTATAACTGTGCCACTAACTGGTAAACTTATGCTATACCATTCAGGACTCAAAAAAATGCCGCAAGAAGAAGTCTCGCCTGTTAGCTTTTAATCTGGCAACAGATGAATGCGGAAGGACGCAGATACATTCTTCCAGGACTATTTTAAATTCATATGCGGCAAAACTTCTTTAAGGTATAGTAAAATTGAAGTATTACGAACTCAACCCAATAACTTATTTTAGGACTTAACCGGGCTATAAATAAGGCAAACCTAACAGAGCCATGATCTGTGTTTATTTGTGTTCATCTGTGGCTAACTATTATCATCATACAATTACAATTTGTAAAATAAATCTTAAAACGTTGTGAGCGGTTTTATTAAAAATACTGATTGCCCCTAACTTAGCTGACCGTTTATTTCAAAAAAATTATTATGCCAACAACAACATGCGAGCTTTCAGGAACTGTTTACCAGTTAGATTACACAAAGATGTCTTCAAAAAGAGGAACCTATTATTTTGGAAAGATACATAGCAGCCCCGTTACCGGTTTTGCTTTCACGGCACTTACTGCAGGCGGACATGAATTTGATGACAACCGCGAACCCCTGCAGCGGCAGGAAGCCATTGTGAGTGCGATCAAAAACCACGAGAGCCAATAGTGGTACCAACCTATCATAAAATATAAACCCGGATCAATAGACCCGGGTTTATATTTTTGTGACCGATAATTATTCTAAAGGTATCAGCTTTCCATTTTCTTTCAACCATGATGGGAAGGATTGCAGTTCTGGATTCAGTTCCCTGGATGCAGATACATCCCTTAAGGCGTTTACCTGCTCTTCAAAATCATCATAGAACTGGAACATATTGCCAAGATCATCGGCGCCGGGAAAACCAAAGCTTCTATAGACAGAAGCCGGTATCTTGTTGTAGATAACGGGCTGACCCAATGCTTTGCTAAGTTCAGCGGCCATTTCGTCACCGGTTAACTGTTCACCTGCAAGCCCTACTTTTTTTCCAATCATTTCTTTTCCTTTTTTAAAAATGCCATAAGCGCTTTTACCAATGTCTTCCGCCGCGATGCCACCCATTTTAGCATCACCGATGGGTAAAGTAAGATGCAATTTTCCATCGGCCGCTTTTTTAGGTCCTGCTCCGAAATAGATAAAATTTTCCCAGTAAAAAGAAGGATATAAAAACGTGGTGGGTACACCTGCTTCAATAAAAAATTTATCCGCCTCGCCTTTGGCATCGAAATGCGGTACTTTATATTTTTCTTTTATCGTGGGCATGCGGTCGTCGTGGAGGGGTACAAATTCGCGGGTGTCTTCGAGAGTTGACCAGATAGCGTGTTTCAGGCCTGCTTTCTTTGCCGCATTAGCAAAGGTTTGTGCCTGGGCGAATTCGATCTCCGGTGAAAAATGATTCCAGAAGAAGGTAACGAAATAAGCGCCATAAGCTCCTTCGAGTGCTTTGTCTACAGAATCCGCATCGTCCACATCGCCGGCGACCACTTCCGCGCCAAGGGCCGCCAGCCCCTTTGCCTTATCGGAATTAATATCTCGTGTCACAGCACGTGCGGCGAATTCGCCATTCTTGTCATTTAAAATAGAACGGACCAAACCTCCGCCCTGTGCGCCGGTAGCGCCGAATACCGTAATGATCTTTTTAGAAGCCATAACTAAAGGTTATTGAATGAAGTTTAAATAATTTAATGGAAATCTAATGGTCGTCAAAACTAAACTATAACGGGCAACGGGAAAAAAGGTTTGGAGGATGGCCTACATGTTTCCTCAACAACTAAGGGCGAGGTAGCTTTTTTAGAAGCTGGCCTAAAAAAGTTCCCATGCCCGGCCAGGATCTACCCCAAAATTATATAAGTCTTTCACAAGAGGATGTAACAGCGACGGGCCGATCTCCTTCTACTTTTGCCCTGTCAAACAAATTCGAACAACAAAAAAAAATGATACCTGAATAGTAAAATAATTACCATGAAAAAAATTCTCTTATTAATCGCCATTGTCTTTTCCGTCGCAACCCATGCGCAGGTTTCGAAAGTTTCTTTACAGGCTAGTGGCCTGACCTGCAGTATGTGCAGTAATTCCATCCATAAAGCCCTAAAGACTCTTGATTTTGTGCATGAAGTAGATGCCGACATCAAGACCTATACTTTTGAAATATCGTTTAAACCAAATACTGATATCGATTTCGATCTGATAAGGAAGAAGGTGGAAAATGCAGGTTTTTCGGTGGTGAGTTTTGTCGCCACGATAGCTTTCAATAATGTTCAGGTAATAAATAACCATCCGGTAACGATAGCGGGAAAGTCCTTCTTATTTGTCAATATGAAAGAGCCGTCACTGGATGGCGCTAAACGGGTTAAAATATTGGACAAGGGCTTTGTTTCCCCAAAAGAATACAAACGAAATGCTTTTCCCATTTCATCACCGCATACCTATTACGCCAGCCTCTGATCACTTCCAACACATAAAGAATAATACCAAAACTTTCAGTCATGAAGCAGCCATTTTTTATCGCCTTATTTTTTCTTTCCTTCTCAGCAAATGCACAGGAACTGTTTGCAGTAACCGAACCGGCCAGTACCCGGCCTGCCGGAAGTATTGGTTTCAGGTTTGATCACCTGGTCATGAATGAGATCAATTCCTCAAAGATCAATTATCACCTTATTCCCGAGATAATGATTGGCGTGTCGAAAAAGCTAACGGTAACGGGAAACGTTTTTTTGAGTAACAGGACAGACAAGTTTTCCGGTGAAGGCGGCAGTGTTTATGCCAGGTACCGGTTTTTGAGCCATGATGCCGTGCAGCGACATTTCCGCATGGCTGCTTTTGGAAGAGTAAGCCGGAATAACAGCGATATTCACCAGGAAGAAATTAATATGAACGGGCACAACAGCGGATTTGAGACCGGAGTAGTGGCTACGCAATTGTTGCGAAAGGTTGCTTTATCATCTTCCGTTTCTATTTTAAAGGCCGCTGACAATGGTAAGGGCAATAAATTTATCTACGGTTCAGAGAACAGTAAGGCTGTTAATTATACTTTTTCAATCGGTAAATTAATGTTGCCCAAAGAGTATACTGATTACAGGCAAACCAATATTAACCTGATGGCAGAATTTATAACCCAGGTGAATACAGGTTCGGGTAAATATTATATGGATATAGCACCGTCGGTGCAGATGATATTTAACAGTCAAAGCAGGGTAGATATAGGTTACAGGGCTGAACTAAGCAGTACTTTACTGAGAACGGCGCCTACTGGTTTTTTTATCCGCCTGGAACATACTTTTTTCAATGCGTTCAAATAAGAATAGTTTAGATCTTTAAACGGGCGGGTAATTTAAAGATCAATAGTCGTTTGCAGCTTAACATTCGGGTTAAACAAAAAATATTCAAAAAATACAAATCATGCTTCCTGTAATCATTGGAATTTCCTCGGGGTTACTTGTCATATTGGTTATTGCTTTATTGAAGCGGGTAGACAAGCCAACCATTTACGGTCTTATACTTTCCGGCATCGGATTCCTTTATGTTGGATTTACCTGGTCTGATACCAGGGCATTGATTATAACCTGTATACAAGCCATAGTATTCCTGTTCATTGCCTGGTATGGAATCAGGAGAAATTTATATATTCTCGCCGTCGGCTATTTTCTACATGGAACCTGGGACCTGGTCTATAATTTATTCCCGGCCACAAACTTAATTCCGCCGCATTATGACCTGTTCTGCCTGTCAATCGACTTTACGATTGGTTTTTATTTGTTGTTTATTAAATACCGGGACACAAAAAACATTTTATTATAGAGAAAGGAAAATAAGAAAGTATTTAGCTGGGGGTTTCTGATTTTAGTAACAGACAAATGGAGTTGATTCATTTAATACTATCGATTCATCTTAAAATTTATAGGTGTAACCTGCCCGGAACACTTGGGTTTCGTAGTAGTCGGTACTTTCTAATTTAAACCCGTTTCCATTGAGTGTTTTCTCAAGCCTAAGCGTATTAAAAATATCTGTTGCATTAACAAATAGTTCCCCTTTGCCTTTTTGGATTTGCTTTTTCGCTCCGGCGTCTACCGAAAATCTTGAACCTGTTTTTCCCTGTGGAATAATATCGGGAGCCAGGTAAACAGCTGTCACCTGAATGTCGGTTTGTCCCGGTAAATGAAGCAGCCCATTTATTTTTATATTTCCGGAGGTGAATGATTCTTTGCCGGCTGTATAAATGGAAGACACCGGGTATTTATTTTCTACGGTGAAGGCATTAATAATATTGTGGTAAATATTGATGCTTGTATTCAGGGACAACCATTTTGAAAAGTCCTGCTGCCATACCATTTCAATACCGGTATTATAACTGCGGCCGGCATTTTGAAATACAGTATAAATTAATGAATCAGGGGGAACCTGTGTGGCAATTCTTGTGATGGTGCCATTGGTACTGCGGTGGTATAAAGCGGCATAGACATATCCCTTTTGAAGAGAAGATTTATAACCCATCTCAACCGTGCTGGTAAATTGTGGCTGGAGGGCAGGGTTACCCACCTTAATAATTTCAGCATCATCGTATTTTGGGAATATCCGTATATCCACTTCATTGGGCCGGTCAACCCTCCTGTTATAGAATAAGGATAGTTTATTCTTGTCATCTATTTTATACGCCAGTCGCAGGCTAGGAAAAGGCCGGGTATAATTGTATCCATCGCTTTTATAGGTATTGTGGTTGGGATTTACCTGGTATTGCAGATCAACATATTCTACCCTTAATCCTATTTCCGCTTCAAAATCTTTGTTTTCAAAAATATAATTGCCATAAAGTGCAGGAATAATTTCCCTGTAAGTGGCGGCGCCGCCAGCACTCGTGTCCAACGGTGAATTTATTCCTGGTTTGAACTGCATGTTGGTAGGAATGTTCCGCCAGCGGAATTTAAGCCCACCTTCGAACCTCCCTTGCTTAAGTGGTTTAACGTAATCGACAGCAAGATCGGTAACGTGTTCATCAGAAAGTAATTTAAAAGAATCCAGGCCGGTATACGTGGGTAGTATATTGGTAAAATTATATTTCTCATCCTCCCTGTGAAAAGTGTAGCTGAGTCCAATATTCAGCAAATGGCCAGCCTGTTTGAATTTATGCTGGAAATTGGCATAGGCAGCAGCCGTTGTTTTCAGCTCGTCTTCCAGGAACTGCCAAAGCCGTTCCCGTTTAGAATAATCGGTATTGAAAAATGGTTCATCGCCACGGTCTATTATTTTTTCAATGCCAAACAAACCCGACACGGTAAGCATATCCTGGTTGTTGATACTCCAGTCTATCCCGGCCTTTGTAGTTACAAAATGGGTATTCCTGTTTCTTTTAGTTTGATGATGTATAATGCTTCCATCATCAAACGAACGGGTAACAAATTCATTTTTATTCAAGGTTTCAGTGTATAGCCAATCAGCTTGCAGGAAACTGTTTATCCTGTTTTTCCGGTAGTTTAAGGAAATCGATGGATTGATCTTGGGAGTAGCCTGGTATTGCGGCCGGATAGTTGGCAGATTTCCCCTTTTCTGCCAAAGGGCACCTAAACCTGTACTCAAGCCAACTTTTCCGTTAAAGCCTTTTTGCCGGCTTTTTTTATAAATGATATTAATGATACCTGCATTACCATTGGCGTCATATTTTGAGGATGGGTTGTTGATGATCTCAATTCTTTCAATAGCGGATGCCGGAATATTATCCAATCCCGTTTGGCTTCCAAAACCTGTTAGCGCCGTTTGTTTTCCATCTATTAAAATAGCTACTTTATCGCTTCCCCTGAGTTCTACCTTACCTTCCTGGGTGGTAGTAACGCCCGGTAAGTTTTTTAATGCTTGCAAAACAGAGCCGCCGGTTTGGCTGATATTGGCAGCTACCGTAAAACTTTTTTTATCCATTTTATTGCTGACATCATCTTGTTTGGCATTAACCAGCACTTCTTTTAACATAGCCGTGTCGGCCTGAAGTTCGATAACGCCGAGGTCGTAGAAACTATTCAGCGAACCCACCAACGCCGGCTGTGAGTGAGTGTAAAATCCGGTGTAAGAGAACTGCAGTACATAATTACCCGGTTTGATCCCGGCCAGGGAAAATCTTCCGTCTTCAGCACTGACGGTCCCGCTAACAAAAACACTGTCTTTTTCCTTTTTTAAAACGATATTGGCATAAGCAATAGCCGACTTATCCAAATTGTTTTTGATAATACCAGAGATTGTTGCTGTCGTGTTTTGTGCATAAACTCCTTTCAAAAGAAAAAAAAAGATCACCAGTAGCGCACTACACTTTCTTTTCATCATTGAACGATTCAATTTAAAATTCATGTAAAAAAACACACGACTGATCCATTTTGATAAGTTGATACTATTTTGTACCCGGAATTGTCAATTTTCGAAAGGATAAGCTAATCAGTGTACTTTTCTAATTTATTGTGTTTTGCCAAAATGCAAAATTTTAGTTTTTAGTAAAGTTAAGTCACGCTATTTTAAAGGAAGCAATACTTTTACAGGGTTCAAAACAACTTAACGATGAATCGTTCCTTACTAATTATGATACCGGGTTTGTTGTTGGCGTGGATCCAACAAAGCCAAATTCATGGCCAGTCTTCCAAAACGAAACCGGCCGATGTAAGATTTAGAAAGCAAATAGTAGATCCTGTCTTTGTATCCGAAGGCGTTGCTGTTGGCGATATCAACAAAGATGGAATAACAGATGTACTGGCCGGCACTTTTTGGTATGAAGCCCCATCGTGGAAAAGGCACCGAATTCATGCTGATACACTTAATCCTGTGAAAAGCTATAGTACAACCTTTATTAATTTTTCAATGGATGTGAATTCCGACGGCTGGATCGATCTAATTCGTTTTGATCAGCCCGGCGCCAGTTGTATGTGGTATGAAAATCCAAAGAATAAAGCAGGGCTTTGGAAGGGTTATATGATTTTGCCAACTGCCGGTATAGAGTCACCAGCTTTTGTCGATGTAGATGGTGATGGAAAAAAGGATATCATTTGTAATGATATTACTTCGAAACAGGTCATCTGGTTAAAAACTCCAGTAGCAAAAAGGGATACTGTATGGCAACGTTTTGTTATCAGCAACGAACCGGGCCGAGCAACGCATCAATATACACATGGACTGGGTTGGGGTGATGTGAACAAAGACGGTCGCAATGACGTGATCATTAAAAATGGTTGGTGGGAGTCGCCGGCCAATGTAAAAGAGGCTGATTGGAAATTTCATAAAGCATCGTTGGGAGAGGATTGTGCCAACATGTTTGTGCTTGATGCGGATGAAGATGGTGACCATGACGTAGTTAGTTCTTCGGCGCATAAATACGGCCTCTGGTGGCATGAGCACACAGATACGGGCTGGGCTACCCATGAGATCAGCAAATTATTTTCCCAGTCCCATGCGCTGGCGATGGTGGATATCAATGGAGACGGTCATCCTGATCTTATCAGCGGTAAGCGTTATTTAGCGCATGTCAGCGGTGATCCCGGAACTGATGATCCCAGTGTGCTGTACTGGTTTGAATTTATCCCGGGAAAAGAACCACAATGGATCCCACATATGGTGGATGAGGCTTCGGGTGTCGGAAATAATTTCCAGGTACAGGATATGAATGGAGATAAACTACCCGATATAATTATCTCTAATAAAAAAGGCGTTTTTGTTTTTGAACAGGTGCGGAAATAAATGGTGAATTTTAATAATAATGCCGAAAGACCAAAATTGATCTGTGGGACGATTCTAATAAAATTTTCTTGTTTAGTGAAGAACCGGGAATGGAATGGCTGGTTGATTGGTTAAATCCCTTATTACCGGGTATTAAGATCACCCATATCGGATCAGGTGATCCGTTTACATGGATTTAGAAAGGGTAGGATTGGATACCTTGAAAATGGGTTGGAGAGTCGAATTGATCGTCACGCTGTTGAATGGTAATGTTTTTTAAATACAACAATTGAGAAAAGGTGAAACAGATATCGGGATTTTGCTAAGGTCCATGAACCCGGTACTACATGAAGGGGAATATGTTTTTTGTCCGCTTGGAGGAAATGTAAATGTAGATATCCGCCATGTGTTAGGTTCTTTTAAAGAAGAAGAAGGAATTACAATAGTGGTGGAAAAACGGCTGGCTAATGAAATGAATTTGTCTTACTCCTTTGTTTCTTCCTGGATCACCTTACAGGTTCATTCATCGCTGGAAGCAGTGGGTCTTACGGCTGCATTCAGCACAGCTTTGTCTGACGCAGGTATAAGTTGCAATGTAATAGCAGCCTTTTATCATGATCATATTTTTGTTCCCGTTAACGATAAATTGAGGGCTATGGAAACATTGATCCGGCTGTCTCAATGCTAAAACAAGGGAACAAATACGGGCGGTCGTAGAAAGATGCATCATCTTTGTAAGCTGCCCGGTGTTTTTCATTGTCCTTTCTAATTCCGGGAAAATATTAATAAATCGACCCGGAACGTTCGGTGACTTTTACCAGGAAGGGCAAACAAGGATTGTAATCGGAAGAATATATTTCGTGCGCATGCTCTGAACGATGTCGATACTATTAAATCCGGCTAATATCACTAATTTTAAAGTAAGCATTATTTATGAAACCAACCCTCAGCCTCCTTTTGATAATGTCTTTATCACTTTTTTCTCTTGCACAGTTACGGGTAAGTGCTGACAAAAAGTACCTGGTTAAAAAAGATGGCAAGCCCTTCTTTTGGCTGGGTGATACGGCCTGGGAACTTTTTCACCGCTTAAGCCGGGAGGAGGCAAAAAAATATTTGCAAAACAGGGCCGGTAAAGGCTTTACTGTAATTCAGGCCGTGGTGCTGGCGGAGCTGGATGGATTGAATACGCCAAACTTTTATGGTGACAAGCCATTACTTGATAACGATCCCGCCAGGCCCAACGAGGCCTATTATAAACATGTTGATTTTATCCTGAACGAAGCGGACGGACTTGGATTAATGGTAGCATTATTGCCGACATGGGGAGATAAATGGTTTAAAGACACCTGGGGAATGGGCCCCGAAATATTTACGCCGGAAAATGCAAAAGTATTCGGGACATGGATCGCCAGGCGATACTTAAATAAAAACATAGTGTGGGTACTGGGTGGTGACAGAATTCCAAAAAATGAAAACCATTTTGCTATTATAAGGGCAATGGCAGAAGGTATAGATGCTGCAGATAACAACCGGCACCTGCTTACCTATCATCCCAGTGGAGGCGCTAGTTCCTATGAATTTTTTGCCGATGATAAGTGGGTAGATTTTCACATGTCGCAGACGGGGCATAAAGTGGCTAATCCGGTTTACAAACCTAATCTAAAAGCAAAGGAGCTTGCCCATATCAAACCACATCTTAATGCTGAACCGAACTATGAAGATCATCCGAATGACTGGAATCCCGGCGAAAAGGGATGGATGGATGATTTTGATACACGGGAGGCAGCGTATTGGAATATGCTATCCGGTGGCGCGGGTCATACTTACGGCAATCATAATATCTGGCAGATGTATACTGAAAAAAGAGTACCTGTCAATAACGCCAGAACCAACTGGATGGTGGCCATGGATCATCGCGGCGCTTACCAGGTGGGTTATATGCGCAGGATGTTTGAGAAAAGAAATTGGCAGAAACTTGTCATGGATCAGTCGGCTGTTGTAGGCGATAATCCTGAAGGACCCGAGTATAAAATAGCCGCAGTCTCATCCGGCAAAGATTTTATGATGGTATATATCCCATACGGGAGAAAAACTACTATCAATACTTCTAAACTCAGCGCCGGCAGTCTGAGGGGCTGGTGGTTCAATCCAAGAGATGGATATGCGATCTCACTGGGAGTGTTTGAGAATTCGGGAAGCAAAGAGTTCGTACCCTCTTCGGTGGGTCGGGGCAGCGATTGGGTATTGGTATTGGATGATGCTTCCAAAAATTTTCCTGAACCTAATGCCCGTTAATTCACTAACGTTATTGTTCAGCTATCAATGATTTTTGGATGGTAAAATATTTATTCAACTTAAAGTAACGAAAGGGCCTTTAATCGCCTGAATTTACAACACTGGCCATGCATAAATTTATCAGTTGTGATTGGGGAACTTCCAATCTGCGCCTGCGCCTGGTAGACAGCGACAGCAGATCGGTATTAAAAGAAATTGAAACGAGCGAAGGAATCGCATCCGTCTATCAATCATGGAAAGATCAGTCGGGGGGTGCCGATCGTTATGTTTATTACCTCTCGGTTCTTAGAAAATATATCGATCAGTGGAAAGAGGAAGAAGGTTTGATGCTTGACAATATTCCGTTGGTTATTTCTGGTATGGCTTCATCCTCCATCGGCATCCTTGAATTAGCGTATGCCCCAATGCCCATGAAGGCGGATGGTTCGGAGCTTTTAGTGAAAAAAACGGATCGTTCCATCACGGTTCCTTTTGATGTTTTCATTGTTTCAGGCGCCTGTACTTCTGTAGATGTTATGCGGGGCGAGGAAACTTTGCTCGCGGGATGTGATACCCAGCCTGGCATGAGCGAACTATTTCTCTTTCCCGGCACTCATTCCAAACATGTACTCGTTACGGATGGAATTGCTACATCAATCGATACTTACATGACCGGCGAATTTTTTTCACTTTTATCACTACAAAGTATTTTATCCGCCTCCGTTGAAAAACCCGGACCGGATACCGGCACTGGTTATTTTGTAAGGGGGATTAGCGAAGGGGCTCCAACGAATTTACTGAACAGTGTTTTTCGTGTACGGACAAACCATTTATTCAAAAGGGCGACAGCCACTGAGAACTTTGACTACCTGAGTGGTCTGCTGATCGGTGCGGAATTGAGTGCAATAAAAGAAAAGAAGATCGATCTTATTACAGTAGTAGCGGGAGATATCCTGGTAAATAAATACGTGACCGGTTTAAAATTACTGGAACCGGGAAAAAGGATAAACCAATTGGATGCCGGAACGGCCCTGGTAAACGGGCATTGTAAAATAATTTCCGCTAGTTGACCTAAATAAACGTGCAGACAAATGATACCTTACCGGTTCAAATATACTCATCGCCGACAGCCGGTATTATTTAGAGAATATCATAAACCCAAAACCCACTAACACCAGGCTCACATGAATCAGCAGCCAGGCTCTTTGCCAAATCGGTCTTTTCCCCCAACTCATTTTTTGATCAAACGGATCGAATATAAGTGCAATACCCAAATTGGAAACGGCCGAAGAAAGATCCCTGCTTACCAATAAGAAATAGGCGCTGAATAAAACAAATGCTACGTAAAGAAACTTATACCAATTTACGGGGAGGTCCTTTTTTGTTTCTGAAGTTTGTGTCATAAAAGATTTTGGGTAATTAGTTGCAATACCAGCGTTTTTATTACAAACGTTGATCAAATTATTTTTTGTTGCTTATACCCGCCGGGAGGATATATTGCCAACCTATGATTATCAACCACAAAAGCCATAAACTACTTCCCACTAGTCCTGCCCAATCCAATACCGGGAACCCGGGGATCACGGTGGCAAAAAGATCCAGCTGTGCCAACAGGTAAATAATGGAAGAGATAATTCCCAGCCAGCTTACCCACTTCGGAAACATTTTTAATTTTATAAAAGCTACGGATATCATGATCGTCCAGGTGATCGTAAATAACTGGCCAAGATGTTCGCCTAGTAACACACCTCCGAGTTGGTGAATGACCTGGAAAGACATTTTAGCGGTTGCTTGCGTTGCGGCATCAGTGGCTGTTACATAATTACTGGCGATAACCGGAACAACAAATACCCAACGCAGCAGTCCAATGATCTGTACGATACCGGAGATTATTCCCAATGTGGTTACCCATTTTATAAATCCAAGCCTGCCTTCCAGTTTTTGACCTATAAGGATATAAGCAATTAATAATGGCAGACCCAGTATAGCAAATGCCCACCACGTGAATATCAATGAGCTTCCTCCTTCATGAAATTTCGTAAGTACCACTCCCGCATCCTGTCGCAGAATATCAGGATATTCAAAAGTCATGGTAAGAATAGTATAGGGAATAAATACGCCAACAGCACCGGTAATCAACAATAAACCAATTAATTTTTCGGATTTCATGATTGATATGATTAGAATTTGAACGAATAACTGATTCCGGGTGTAGGATTGATTTGCAGGCTCTGTCCCTTTGCAGCAATGGCGATGGCGCCGATACGGAAGTTAAGTCCTTTCCAGATCATCCATCGGAACCCCGCTTCCACACCCAGTGCATTTTTGTCTTCGTAATCCCTGGTAAGTCCACGGAGGTAAGAGGCACCTGCATAAAAGGAAGAAGGGATCTCTTTTTTATCAACCGGCAAAAACCAGTACGTCAATCCTGTTTTGATAAATTGGGTAGTAACACCAGACTCAAAATTGGTGACATAGTATCCCGCATGAGCTGATACATGTTTGTAACGGTATTCGAGTCCAACCGAAGGATTCCGAAATCCATTGATACTTAGTTCCTGTTTGGAGAATTTGCTTTGTGAAAAAGCCGTGCTTGCTGAAATAATAAGCAGAGCGGAGAAAATTACCTGTTTCATATCGTCTTTATTTATTTGTTTTGACGATACAAAGATGCCCTGGCAAAACAGGCTGGCACCGGACAAATGTCCATTAATTGGATCAGCGGATATTATTACGAATGCGGCTCAGGTGCCGTGGTGTGACGCCGAGTATGGAGGCAAGATATTGTAATGGGATCTTTTGAATGAGGGTTGGTTCCTTCGCCAGCATCTTTTCATAGCGTTGCTGTGCGTTCAGCATGATGGCGTCAAGGCGGCTTTCATCAATGCAGCATATCTGCCATTCCAGGAGCCCGATATAGAAATTTTTGAAGGCGGGAACATCCTCCTGAAGTTGGCTCAGCCGGATCCGTTCTATTACCCAGAGCTCCGTATCAACTACCGCCCGGATATTTTCCTGTGCCGGTACCTGCTTTAAAAAACTCAGCAGGGAGGCCGCGAAATTATTTTCACCCACCGTGTAGGTTGTTTTTTCTTCACCATCCAGTATAATATAATATTGGAGAAACCCGGTTTCTACAAAGCCAAGGTGACGGCTGGTTTTACCTTCCTGTACAAAATAATCACCTTTTGATATTTGTTTTAAACTAAAGGAATCAGCAATTTGTTGTATACCACTGCTGTTGAAGCCTGCGCTTATGAAATATGACTGTAGTTTTTCCAAATGTATAATGTTAGATAAAAATAGGACTGAATTGTTGCTTCCAGCAAAAGAATTTTATGGTAAGATAAGCCAGTTCAGGAACAGGGAGAATGCATGTGTCCAGGGATATTCATAAAATATTTTTTGTTTCTTGTAATTCTGCCGATCCACCTGCAACTAATAAACTGTCAAACGTCCGGACAATTTTTTAATGTTTAACAATTTATCAAAATGTCAATTATTATTTCAACAAAAAAATTCAATGCAAAATTTATTGCAGTATTTCTCGTAGGGATGATCACCACTTTTACTGTCGGCCACCTTGAGGCACAGGTAACAGAAAATAGACCGGGAATTTTTTATGCGATAACCGGCAAGGGTCTGAAGGATACATCCTGGCTGTTCGGCACCTTTCATTTGGTCAATAATAGCTACCTCAGCGAAGTTCCCCAGGCCATGGAATCTTTTAATAAGGCCCGGGGAGTTGTAGTGGAAATAGTAATCGATTCTTCTGAATTGCAGGCAACACAGCAATATGGCATATCAAAAGACAAAAAACTGACCGATGTGCTGGACAAGCCTTTTCTTGACAGCCTGGAAACAGAGTTGAAAAACAATATCGGGGCAGGTGTAGATCAGTTCAACCAATTGAAGCCTATGAATGTTACTTTAACATTGTCCATCATTCATTTGATAAAGAATAATTCAGCGCAACTGAAAAAATATACCGGGCTTCCATTGGACGCCTATTTTGCTGATGCCGGAAAAAAAATGAAAAAAACCGTCACGCCGCTGGAAACTATCGGGGAGCAGATGGAACTTTTATTCAACAGCCAGAGTATAGAACAACAGGCCGAAGCGTTGAAAACTTTTTTACGTAAAAAAAATGAGATGGTGAAGTTGGGCGATCAATTATTGCAAAGCTGGTTTAGTCATAATATGGATGCCATGAATAATATCTATCAACAAACCATGGAGCTTTCCGGTGAAAAGGATTACCTGGTCAAAGAAAGAAATCTTCGCTGGATGAAGGTATTGCCCGGTCTGTTGCAAAAAGACTCGCAGTTCATTGCCGTTGGCGCCTTACACCTGGCCGGTCAGTTTGGATTAGTTGAACAGCTAAAGCAATCAGGTTATACGGTTACACCGGTAAAATTATAAGTTTGTGAGCGAAACA
>JANOCH010000777.1:0-14491 GCA_031412015.1 Chitinophagaceae bacterium | reverse complement strand
GGCGGGTCTTTTTGCTTCAGCGAAATACGCAAAATTTCCTTTTGATAAATTGATTCAGCCCGCCATTGACCTGGCGGAGAAAGGTTTTGTGATCAGTAAAAGCGAGGCGGGATCATTAAATGGTTTGCAGCATGAATTACTGCAATTCAATACTACCCTGCCTGTATTTGTAAAACCTGCCGGATGGAAAGAAGGCGATACGCTTGTACAAAAAGACCTGGCCAATACATTAAAAAGAATAAAAGAAAAAGGCGCTGCCGGCTTTTATGAAGGCGAAACAGCCCGGCTGTTCGTGGAAGAAATGAAAAGAGGAGACGGTATCATATCGTATGATGATCTGAAGAATTACCAGCCGAAATTTCGGGAGCCGCACGTTTTTGATTACAAAGGGTACAAAGTAATTGCGATGCCGATGCCGAGCAGTGGTGGAATTCTGTTACACCAAATGATGAAGATGATCGAAAACAGGAATATTGGGGCAATGGGATTTCAGTCACCGCAGGCGGTACAGCTAATGGTAGAAGCCGAGCGAAGAGCTTATGCGGATCGTGCTGAATACATGGGTGATGCCGATTTTTATAAAGTGCCTGTCAGCATGCTTACCAATGATGTGTACCTGCAGGATCGAATGAAAAATTATGACCCGACAAAGGCGACACCGAGTCATGATATCAAACCCGGCTTTTTACAGGCCGCGAAAGAAAGTGAAGAAACAACTCACCTGAGCGTGATAGATAAGGAAGGAAATGCTGTTGCGGTTACTACCACACTTAATAACTCCTATGGCAGCCGCACGGTAGTAGGTGGCGCCGGTTTTTTTCTGAATGATGAGATGGATGATTTCAGCATTAAACCCGGCGTGCCCAATATGTATGGCGCCATTGGTGGAGAAGCAAATGCCATCAGTGCCGGCAAACGAATGTTGAGTTCGATGGCCCCAACCGTTGTTTTAAAGGATAACAAACCTTTCCTGGTGGTGGGTACGCCCGGCGGAACTACCATTCCCACTTCCGTATTTCAAACCCTGGTGAATATTATTGAATTTGGTATGAGTACGGAAGATGCAGTGTATAAACCCAAATTTCATCACCAATGGTTGCCTGACGAAATAAACGTGGAAAGAGGCTTCCCCATGAAAACGATGGAAGTATTGCAAAAAATGGGCTATCCGACTATCGACCGTGGCCAGATAGGCAGAACGGAAGTAATAAAAGTTTTGCCCGGTAATAAATTTGAAGCGGTAGCTGACAACCGGGGCGATGATGATGCGAGAGGATGGTGAACCCCAAACTCCAAAGCAGGTTTTCCACCCCTATTGCCGAAGATCACTTTGTTCGTTGAATAATTTATCTAAAATAAAAAGTTATGAATGCGACGATCTTTTTGCGAAGTGCCATTCAACAATTTCAAGATTATAAATCATTGGCGGAAAAAACTTTTGCGCAATTAAAGGAAAGCGACTTTCACTATCAACCAAACGAGGTAACTAACAGCATCGCTATTAATATCACCCACCTGCATGGAAATATGCTAAGCCGCTGGACAAATTTTCTGGATGAAGACGGCGAAAAAGAATGGAGGCAAAGAGATGACGAGTTTGAAGCCCATGCCTACTCCAAAGAAAAATTATTGTTCTTATGGGAAGAAGGATGGCATCTTGTTTTTAATGCACTGCGATCATTGCAGCCCGGCGATCTTGAAAAAACAATTTATATACGTTCTCAACCGCTGACTGTGATTGATGCCATTCACCGCCAGCTAACCCACTATGCAAGCCATGTAGGACAAATAATTATGCTGGGTAAGATCATCAAAAATGCAGCCTGGCAAAGCCTTTCAATACCAAAAAATGAATCGGGGAAATTTAATGCCGCGCTGATGAAGAAATAGGCATATTTGAGAAGTGTATGAGGCTGAATTTTCGGGGCTTAAGAGCTGTTTTATTTTTCAACATATAAGCCACGGATGCACGGATAAATATCTATCTGTGCATCCGTGGCACTAACTTTTTCAAATTGATACATTGTACCCATCTTTGATTTTATGGAATTAATATCTATTTTTATCCCGATTCTAAGATCCAACCCCCTCTTGCGAATGGCCGACTTTCCTGTTAAAGGCCAATATCTTCAAATAATCGATAAGAAAACAGAACGGTTACCCGACCCTGAAAACATTTTGTGTTTATGAAAAAAACATTCCTGACGGCTTTAATGGCTGTGGCAGTTGTTATAGGTTCTGCTCAAATTCAATTCGGCCTTTTTGGAGGTCCGCAAGTCACGTCTGCCAAATACACGGTCAATGGAAAAAAGCAGTCTAATACACCAAAATATGGATTGCAGTTAGGAGGAAGCCTTAAAGTGCCTTTTGAGAATAAACTGTATTTTGCTCCTGCGGCGTTTTACAGTCTTAAGGGTTATAAAGTAAAATTCAACCAGCGTTCTTACTTACCCGATTCATTAGCGGTAGACAACAATACTACCATTCATACTTTTGAATTGGCGGCTTTGCTTCAATATGATTTCAGCGAGCACCCCGGCCATTTTTTTGTAAAGTTTGGGCCCTCCATAGATTTCCAGGTCTCCGGTAAGGAAAAATTTAACCGGACCAATCGCACTGTCATTGACCGGAAAATGGTATTTAGTTTTACGCAGTATGGGCGTTTTGCTGCCAGCCTTATTACCCAATTGGGCTATGAAACAAAGGATGGTCTTTTACTATTTGCACAATATTCGCACGGAATAGGTAGTATGAATAACGCCGATGGCGGACCAGGTATCTGGCATAGAGTCATTGGCATCTCAGTTGGCAAATACCTAAACAAAAGGAAGTAATAGTATCGCCGCCAATGGAAGAAGATCAGTTTATCGTAATACTACCTGCCGCTATTTATCTTTTTAATAATATAATGATGCGAATTGGTTGCCAGGTTATTCTTATGAAAAATCGGCTTGTATTGTATCCACATTCGATTATTTCCAAGGCATTAGGCGCAATGCTTGCCTGGCTGCACTTCCATTCAAAAAGCGCTAATGACAACAGGAAAGAAATAGTTTGTTTATCCACATTAAAAGTCGTGCATGGATTTGGACTTTTCAATTTTCGCAGTATCTTTATCCTGTATCCAAAAGAATGCTGATCGAAATCAATGATTTCGTCTTACCACCTCCCCGGATATAATAAATTGACAACAAGTCTGTAAGTCAATATCCTCCTAAAAGATCATATCGCATCCGTAATTATCCTGGTAATTTCCAAATTTTTTTAATGATCGAGCATAGCCCGGAAAAAGATTATTGAAACGTACCTGATATGAAACATTTATTTACACTGCTTAGTTGCCTTCTTTCATTCCTGTTTTCAATAGCGACAGGAAATCCTATTGTTACAGAAAATGCACTTCCCGGTAATCCTATTTCAGAATGGGGCGTACCTGACTTTAGGGATATCCGCATCGCGGGTTTTACCACAAACATGAGTGTTAATAGCGGAGAAACGGTTCGTTTTAAAATTGACGTACAGGGCGGAGCAAACTATACCTTGAAAATATACCGTATTGGGTATTATGCAGGAAATGGAGCCCGACTGATAACTGATCTTGGAACTTTGAGCGGAACCGCTCAGCCGGCTGGTGTAAGTGATCCTGTAACAGGTTTGTTGGATTGCGACAATTGGAGCGAGTCAGCCAGTTGGGCTGTACCGGCATCCGCGGTTTCCGGGCTTTATGTAGCTAAAATAGAAAGAACAGGCGGCGGCAGTAATCATATAGTATTTATTGTAAGAAATGATAACAGCGATTCGGATATATATTTTCAAATGCCTGATGCGACGTGGCAAGCCTACAACGGATACGGAGGCAATTCAACTTATGATGGCAACACCAGCTATCCTAATGGTCATGCAGTAAAAGTGAGCTATAACAGGCCACTGTTTCCCTATAACTCATTATTTAATACAGATGGCAGAGGGGCTGATTGGTATATGAATGCCGAATATCCGATGATCCGCTGGTTGGAGAGAAACGGATACGATGTTACCTATACCAGTTCAAATGACATGGACAATAACGGAGCCAGATTGCTTAACCATAAACTTTTGATATTTATAGCACATGATGAATACTGGTCGAAAGAACAAAGGGATAATGTGGAAGCTGCGAGAGATGCTGGTGTACACCTTGCTTTTTTTACAGGTAATGAAGTGTATTGGAAAATAAGATGGGAAGATAATAATGGTTCTGAGGATCGTACCCTGGTATGCTACAAAGAAGGATTGATGGGTAACGGTTCATTAGGCGAACGTACCTGCGGAACTAAATGTGATGTTTCCTCACCAGTGTGGACAGGCTTGTGGAGAACGGGCGGGAACTATGACGCAGGTAAGCCTGAGAATGAATTGCTCGGACAAATCAGCTGGACGGAAGCACCCGATGCTCCTATCCAGGTTCCTTCATATTATAAAAAATTACGGTTCTGGCGCAATACCACTATTCCTTCTATGACCAATGGCCAGATCACGGCGCTAGGTTCCAGAACATTGGGATACGAGTGGGATTACGAACAATATCCCGACAGCTATCCAAAAGGAAGGATCACTTTGTCGAGCACTACTTTAAATGGTTTTAATCACAAGCTTTCTCTTTATCGTCATTCAAGCGGTGCATTGGTATTCGGCGCAGGTACTATTCAGTGGTCATGGGGACTTGATGGCCGCCATTACGGTGGTACAACGGAAGTGAATAAAAATATGCAGCAGGCAACGATGAATCTTTTTGCGGACATGGGTGTACAACCCTACACGATGCAAAGCAATCTTGTTGCAGCTGCTCAATCAACGGATTTTATTGCTCCTACTTCCACTATAACGTCTCCATCTAATGGAGCTTCTTTTCCTGCGAGATCACAGGTTACTCTTACCGGCACTGCTACGGATGCGTCAGTTGTAGCCGGGATAGAAGTATCGGTTGACGGAGGTGCAACATGGAAAGTCGCCACTACGGTTAGTGATCCTGATGGAACGGTTTCGTGGACATATGTTTGGTCTCCGTCAACTCCAGGAACTATCAATGTGAAAAGCCGCGGGTATGATGATAGTGGAAATATGGAGGTTGCGGGCTCCGGTATCACGTTAAACATAACGACTCCCGGTTATCCGTTCACCATTTTTGAACCTACCGATGTACCTGCACAGGATTTTGAAGATTCGCCGATGGAATTGGGTGTTAAGTTCAGAGCTAACACAACTGGCTATATAACGGGCATCCGTTTTTATAAAGGAAATAATAATGGCGGTACGCATGTGGGTAATCTTTGGACTTCAGCAGGCGTTCAATTAGCACAAGTTACTTTTACCAACGAGACTTCCACGGGATGGCAACAAGCGGATTTCGCGGTGCCGGTTGCGGTAACGGCGGGAGTAAACTATGTTGCTTCATACCATAACCCGACTGGTAATTTTTCAACCCGTAGCAATTTCTTTACACAGGATTATCCGGTAGGGCCGACATCGTCATGGCCTTTGCAGGCTCTTGCCAATAGCGCTGGTGGCAATGGCGTTTTCACATATACCAACACCCCAAGTTTTCCCGCATCTTCATCAGGCGCTGCCAACTATTATGTAGATGTTGTATTCACAAATACTTTGGCTGTGCCTGCCACCTTAAGTGGAACTGTTGTATTACAGGGAAGACCAGCAGCGCCGCATGTAAGATGGCAGATTCCTGTTCATGTTGATTTCTATGCCGCAGGAAATAATATTACGCCGGCTTTTTCGTATGATGTCACAACGGATCAAAATGGTATCTTTACGATCAACAACGTACCCTTAGGAACTTATACTATAACCGTTAAAAATTCGCATACGTTAAAAAGGGTGAAGTCAGCACAGATTATTACTGGAGGAAATAACAGCATCAATTTCGGCACCTTGCTGGAAGGGGATGTTAGTAATGACAATTTTATCATTCTTCAAGACCTTTCCATATTGGTTAACAACTTTAATAAAATTGTGGGAAATCCGGGGGTAGATGGCCGTGCGGATTTGAATGGAGATGGATTTATAACACTGGCTGACCTTTCGTTATTGGTTAACAATTTTAATAAGGCAGGAGAAGCCCCTTAATTAATGAGGTAGCAATTAAATATTTAGAACTACTCAAACGTTACGTATGAATACAATTAAACCCATTTTGCTGTTTGTAAGAAACAGTTTAGCGATTTCAACCAAGAAAATCTGTTTCAGCGTTGTTATTGTTTTGTTTGTACTTGCAAATGCATTTGCTCAACCGGCCAGCATTGTTGTCAATCCTTCGTCAACAATACAAACGATAGGAGCTAGTTTTACAGTGCAAGTTGCTATCGATTTTACGGGCGCAAATCCTCCACTGGGTGTTGACGCTGTAGGCATATATCTTGCGTTTGATAACACGAAATTACAGGTCACAGCAATGAGCGAACAACCTACAATTGCAGCTTTCACGTCAAAACCAATTCCACTCGAGGGAGCTCCTTATACAAATACAAATACCAACGGCCAAATAAGTTATGCTGCGGCAACAACAAGCGGTTTTCCAACAGCTGATTTTAATGTATTGTCTATAACTTTCCAGATAATAGGCGGAGTCGGGACAACGACACCTCTAACTTTACGAAGAGATTTTCCTTTTGATTTTACAGACGCTTTTAGAAACGGATTTTCAATTATCACCGGCGTTACGAGTAGCAGCGTTACTATTAATGGGGTTGGGTGTACGACGCCGACTGGAACGATAAATGTCCAGGCGGGACCCGCTACCTGTGATGCAAATGCCTTCAATCTCGTTTTGGCTACCGCTGCAAACGGTACAGGCCCCTTCGACGTGAATATCACGAGTCCATCAGGAACTGCTACTTATAACGATATTGCAGTTGGCGGCATCATAACTAATTTTGCTCCTCCTTCTACCAGAGTCTGGCAAGCTATTCCTGCCCCACTTCCGGCTACTTTTGAAGATGCGTCTTACACTTTTGGCGTAAGATTCAGCACATCAGTAACAGGTTTTGTAAAAGGAGTTCGTTTTTTAAGCGCAGATGGTGTATCGGCTGTACCAGGGAACTATACCGGCCAGTTATGGACCAATACCGGAACACTGCTCGCTAGTGGTGTTTTTGCTGGTGTCACGACGGATAGCTGGCAGGAACTGTTATTCACGGAACCGATATTGATTACGGCAGGTACGCCTTATGTTGCATCTTATAATATTGGAACTGCTATTTCTTACGCCAGTACACCAAATGGCCTGGTGGCTCCCGTTACATTTGGTACAGTGACCGCCTTAGCTGGTGGCGGTCTGTATACTCCCGGAGCAGCGGTTGCTTTCCCTGCCACGGCAACTAATAACAACTATTGGGCTGATGTAATATTTGCACCTAATAATTACAGTTTTGCGTTGAACAGTATAACTGATGCATTAGGCTGTAATAACAATCCCGGCACTCCTCTTCAAACATTGAACGTGACTTCGGTAGATTGCAGTACGCTGCCGGTAAGCCTGATTAACTTTTCAGCTACTCCGAAGGATAATGCGGTATTACTGCGTTGGGGAACCGCATCAGAATTCAATAACCTTGGTTTTGAATTGCAACGCAGTATTGATGGCAATAATGGATGGTCCGCTATTGCATTCATAAACGGTGCAGGAAATAGTAACAGCACTATCAACTATTCATATGTAGATGAGAATCTTTCTGCGAGCCGTTACTATTATCGCTTAAAGCAAATTGATATCGATCAGCGCTTCGCCTATTCGCCGATCGTTTCCGCCCAGTTGGACGGTAAACAAGCATTTGACCTGCAGCAAAATTATCCTAACCCATTCAGGGGTGAAACCATAATTAGGTTCACGCTGCCGCAAAAAACAACTATCAACCTGTCCATCTTTGATATGAACGGAAGACTGGTGAAAGTGCTGGCGAATGGTTCTAAAGATTCAGGAACTCACGCGGTAACGCTGAATTCAGGAATACTGACCAGCGGATTATATTATTATAAATTACAGGCAGGAGATTTCTCCGCTGTAAAAAAACTGACGATTCGATAATTAAGATTTTTTCTCTTTCGATGGAGGCACAAACCCGCAAATTAAAATGGTGAGTTTGTGCATTCGTAAAATATGAACTTCAGCAAATAGTTCAATCCAGATTTCCAATCCTGTTTTAGGCCTGTTTAATCCCTTTATAGCGACCGTCGTGCTATAAGATTTTGATTCGCTTAATGTACCCTAAAATAGACAACATGATCCCCAACCTACCAAGCATGCCGTTGCTAAAAGCTGGCATGATGAAAACAGAAAAGAAGCTATTTCTTTTGCTGACAATGCTTGTTTTACTCTCCGGAGTAAGCTTTGCTCAATGTATTCCTCCTGCAGCCACTATAAGTGTTCAGCCGGGAGCCGCTACCTGTAACGGGCAAGCGTTTAACCTGATTTTATCAAACTCAACAGCCGGTACCGCCCCGTTTGACCTGACGATCGCAGGACCTGGCGGGACAGCTACCTACAATGACATCCCTGTTGGTGGTGTAATTACCAACTTTACTCCCCCTGCCGAAAAGTTATGGCCAACTGCTCCCGTGGTTGTTCCTCCAACGAATGACGATGCTTCAGTAACACTGGGTGTAAAATTCAAAAGCTCTGTTCCCGGCTTTGTAAAAGGTGTTCGCTTCTTTAGTTGCGACGATGTAGCGCTTGCGCCGGGCTCCTATACGGGTCAGTTATGGACAAGCAGTGGTACATTGTTAGCCAGCGGTACATTTACCGGTGTTACCAACAATAACTGGCAGGAACTCGTATTTACTACCCCTGTTCTTATTAATGCCAACACCACTTATATTGCTTCCTATCATACCAATGGCACCAAATATGTTGGAACACCCGGAGGTTTTACTTCTGCATTTACTAACGGATCTTTAACCGCTCCAGACAACGTTTCCGCTGGCGGAAATGGAGTATATGCCTATGGCCCTGCGGCTTCCTTTCCTGCCAATTCAGTTGGCGGTAACTATTGGGTGGACGTAATGTTTACTCCTGATGTTTATACCTTCAATCTTACAGGTATAAAAGACGCAAACGAATGTAACAATACAGGAGCGTTACAAACATTAACTATCAATTCAGGAGATTGCGGTGTACTGCCAGTTAATATCGCGGTCAATTCAGCTCCTGCTACAACAACGGTTGGCCAAAGCTTTACAGTATATGTTGCAGCGGATTTCACAGGTTCAGCCACTCCTGCCGGTATAGATGAGATCGAGCTTCATCTTGCTTTTGATAAAACAAAGCTTTCAATTACTTCTATTACAGAAGAGGCGGTGGCAGCTGCCTTCACCTCTAAACCTATCCCTCTTGAGGCGTCTCCTTATACCAATATAAACGCTAATGGTCAAATTGATTACGCAGCTTCAACAACGGGTAGTATTCCTGTTAATGATTTCAATATGCTGGCAATAACTTTCCTCGTAACCGGTGGAGAGGGAACTACGACCTCTTTGACCTTACGCAGAGACGCTCCGTCGAATGAAACAATTGCCAAGATCAATGGAAGCTCTGTTTTATCGACCGTCATCAATGCTAATATAACTATCAATGCTGCGAACTGTGTTGCACCTGCCGCTACGATAAGCGTTCAGCCCGGTGCGGCTACCTGTAACGGGCAAGCATTTAATCTTGTTTTAGCAAGTTCAACGGTTGGTACGGCTCCTTTTGATCTGACGATCTCCGGGCCTGCAGGAACTGCCACCTATAATGACATACCTGTTAATGGAATTATAACAAATTTTGTTGCTCCAACAGAAAGTTTATGGCCCGCTGCTCCTGCCATCGTGCCACCAACAAATGAAGATGCGTCTGTTACCCTCGGTGTAAAATTCAGCACCTCAGTATCCGGTTTCGTTAAGGGTGTTCGCTTTTTTAGTCCTGATAATGTTGGCGGTTCTTACACGGGTCAATTATGGTCGGCTGGCGGAACGCTGTTAGCCAGTGGTACATTTACGGGAGTTACTGCCAATGCCTGGCAGGAGCTTATTTTCACCACTCCAGTTCTGATCGCCGCTAATACAACTTATATTGCTTCGTATCATACAACCGGTAACACCTATGTTGGTACTCCCGGTGGCTTCACCAGTGCATTTACTAATGGTTCATTGACTGCCCCGGATAATGCTTCGGCAGGCGGCAATGGTGTATATGCTTATGGCGGAACTCCAGTTTTCCCTTCCAGTTCAGTAGGAGGCAATTACTGGGCCGACGTTATGTTCGCTTCTAACATCTATACTTTTAACCTTACAGGCATACAGGATGCAAATGGTTGTTCTACTACAGGGGCATTACAAACGCTGACCATGAGTGCAGGAAGTTGCAGTGGCGCCAGTCTGCCGGTGAAACTCACCAATTTCTCCGCCACTCCAAAGGATAACGATATTGTTCTGCATTGGACAACTTCGTCAGAATTTAACAACCTTGGCTTTGAGATACAACGCAGCTTAGATGGAGCGAACTGGTCGGTGCTTTCTTTTGTCAACGGCGCTGGTAATAGTAATGCAGTACTGAAATATGTTTACACCGACGAAAAGCTCGCTTCTGGTAAACGCTATTATTACCGTTTAAAACAAATTGATATAGACAAGCGTTTTGAATACTCGCCGGTGGTATCGGCTATCCTTGATATCGCTGAGGGCTTTTCACTTGACCAAAACTACCCTAATCCGGCCAGGAGCGAAACGATTATAAAATTCAGCTTGCCTCAAAAAACGAAAGTAACTTTGTCGCTTTTTGATATGAATGGCAGGCTCGTAAAAATACTAATGAGCGAATCAAAAGATTCCGGCACGCATGTGGTGAGCCTGAATGCAGGAACAATGACAAAAGGCCTCTATTTCTATAAAATACAGGCCGGAGATTTTTCTGCGGTGAAAAAAATGAACATTCAATAGAACACCCAATACAGACAAAAAACGCCCGGTGTTGCGGGCGTTTTTTGTTTAATAAGGACCTCCGAGAAAAGCGTGACTGTTCAACTTGTTTGAACTTTTCAAAAAAACCGCGGTTAGACTAAATTTCAGAACGCTTTTACCTCCTTTTTCCAAAATTTTTTTATATTTGTTAGCTCCTTTCATATCCATTTTCAATTGAACAGCCAGTCTTGTGCGAATCTTTTCTCACTGTAAGACATCTTCTTATCCAATTGATCCAATGTGAAATTGTTAGTAAGGTTAAGCTATAGTTGCTGATAACTATTTTATTTCAATATCAGGCATAGTGTATTAGTTGTTATAAACTGTACTATAATGAAAGCATTTTCTCTTTTTGTCGCAGTCACTCTTTGCTGCAGTACCATTATGGCGCAAACCTTCGCCGATCCTAATTTTGCTGCTGTTCCGATTGGTGGTACAGGTTGGGATTTTCCAACCGGCGCCACTTTTTCAAATGATGGGCAAAAATTATTTGTATGGGAAAAAGGAGGAAAGGTATATGTATGCAACAGGGACGGTAGCGGAAACTATATAAAACAAACGCTTCCGGTCGCGGATATTTCCGAGGAAGTAGCAGACTGGGATGCACATGGGCTGGTGGGATTTGCGCTGGACCCCAATTTTCAAAGCAATGGCCTGATCTACCTGCTATATGTAGTGGATCGTCATCATTTACTTACGTTCGGAACAGGAGCTTATAATCCTAATAACACTATTGTTGGCGAGGCTACTATTGGCCGCGTTACCCGTTACCAAACCACGATAAGTGGTGGTAACCTGGTGATCAATCCGTCGAGTAGGTTCATTCTGATAGGTGAGACAAAATCAACGGGCATGCCTGTCCTTCACCATTCGCATGGAGTGGGATCGCTTGCTTTTGCTGCAGACGGCACATTGCTGGTAAGTATGGGCGATGCGGCAAGTTATGAAGGTATTGATGCCGGTAGTGACCCCGACACTTTTTATGAACTGGCCTTAATAGATGGCATCATCAGACCTGCCGAAAATGTAGGCGCATTTCGTTCGCAGATGCTCACCAGTATGAATGGTAAACTACTCCGTATTGACCCACAAACAGGTGATGGATTGCCGAGCAACCCGTTTTATATTCCCGGCCAGCCCCGTGCTACCAAATCAAGGGTGTGGGCTTTTGGTCTGCGAAATTCTTTTCGTATCACTGTACGACCAGGAACCGGATCAACAGATCCATCCATTGGCGATATCGGTGAAATTTACATGGGTGATGTAGGATTTGCTTCCTGGGAAGAATTGAATATAGTAAAGGCGCCGGGTATGAATTTCGGATGGCCTATTTATGAGGGTAATGGATACACCATTCCGGCTGACGGCGGTTCGGGTACAACGTACAATGATCTTGATGTGCAAAACCTTGATGAGCCAAATCCATTGTATGGCACGGGCGGTTGTACGCAACAATATTTTCAATTCCGGCAGCTGATCAAACAGGCCAATCCTGATGAAAATATGACGTTAAATAACCCCTGCAACTCTTCTATACCTGTTGGAACGGGTTACCGGTATTATCATAACCGGCCTGCTCTTGAATGGTCCCATGCTCATCCCTGGACACGAGTGCCCATTTTTGACGGCAATAACCCAACAGTAGCCATGATAGGTACACCTGAATCGCAAGTGGTTGGTACTCCTGCACCCGGCAGTTGCAGTGTTGGTGGTGTGTGGTATACGGGAGATAATTATCCTGCCCAATATAAGAACACCTATTTCCAGGCGGATTTCGTTGGACCATTAACCGGATCGAGTGGTCCGTGGCTTAAGCGTTTATCAATTGACTTTACCGATGTGGTTACCCGTGTAGATGATTTTGCAACAGGTTTCACGGACATAGTTTGCGTAACTAAAAACCCGATCAATGGAAACCTGGTAACCGTTCAGATGGTAGAATCCGGCGCTGCTATAAAAGAATTAGTATATGGCGGAAATCAGCCACCGATAGCTAAGCCAGAATCTGATAAAACGTTTGGTTATTCTCCGTTGACGGTTAATTTCACCGGAAGCAATTCATACGATCTTAGTCCTGGTGGCAGTATCGTTTCTTATGCCTGGAATTTTGGAGGTGGTGTTCCTGCTACCAGCAATGTGTCTAATCCTGCCAATATTGTTTTTACAGAGGCATCTGGCAATCCGCGCAAATTCGTGGTAAGGCTCACGGTAACAGATAATGGAGGCGCTACTCACACAGACAGTATCATTATATCCGTAAATAATACACCGCCGTTAGTCAATATTACCAGCCCGATCAAGAATTCACTTTACAATCCAGGTTCGGATACATTGTATGCCTGCACGGCAACAGTAACCGATGCTCAGCATAATGCCAGCCAGCTTACTTACGAATGGCAAACATCATTGCGACACAATACCCATGAACACCGGGAAGCCATAAAGAATGATGTTAACAGCAGTACGCTGATCCAGCGGGTAGGATTTTATGGTAGTGATACTTACTATTGGCTTATTGAATTGACCGTAACGGATGCAGCAGGTCTTTCCATGAAAGATTCAGCGAAAATATTCCCCAATGTGAATCAGGCATTAGGTACGCTGAATGGTTCGGTTGTCTTACAAGGCCGACCAGCCGCTCCAAACGCACAATGGCAAGTGCCATTAACAGTCGATTTTTATGCAAGCGGAAATATGGCTACCCCGGCATTTACGTATAACGTGACCACAGATAATGCTGGCAATTTCAGTTGTACCAATGTTCCGGTTGGCAACTATAAAATAGCGGTTAAAAATGGACACACGCTTAGAAAAGTCACGGCGCTGCAAGCTATAGGTGCCGGCATCAATGCAATGAATTTTGGGACATTGATGGAAGGAGATATCAATAATGACAATTTTGTAACGCTGGCGGATATTTCCATTTTAGTGAATAATTTTAATAAGGTAGTTGGTGCTCCTGGTGTTGATGGACGTGCGGATCTAAATGGAGATGGTTTTATAACCTTGTCCGATATTTCGTTATTGGTAAGTAATTTCAATACTGCCGGGCAAACACCATAATATTTATTAAAATCGCCTTTCGGCCGTTACTGATAATAGTTCATTAACGTTGCCACGTTTAAAAGGGGCATTTTTAATGCTTTTCTCAACGTAACTGTGTATTTTTCGGGGATAGGTTTCCCGGATCAATAACTCCACGATACTCCAATCAATAGTAATTTCCGTAAGTTTTTATCCACTTTTTCGACGTATTTTTCCACTTTCTTAAATTGTTTGCCTATCTTTAAACCCTACGTTTGATCTATTACTATTGAGCAACCGCCCTTTCGATCCAAGTCTTCAGTCACATTGAAAGACACCTGTATCCAATCCAATGTATAATTCCATTTTGTAAAGAGACTGGTTAAGTATGCTCTTACAGTATACTTATAAGAATAGGATTGGCTATTCAAATCAAGGATTGGTTTATCCATCTTATTCATTATCATTCTTTACACTCCCA
>JANOCH010000776.1:0-8602 GCA_031412015.1 Chitinophagaceae bacterium | reverse complement strand
TGGACAAGCTGTAACGAAACTAATCTTCAAAAAATTGCACAGGTTGGTTTTCTACTGCGTACCAATTTACACCAGCAAGCCAATCAATACATTCATTATCAGGCTATCACGACTTCTTTATCTGTCAAACGGCAAAGCGCTTAACTGCAAATCAGGGACAACTACTTTATAATTGGAAAAAATACCAGATAGCTTATTGAGTATTGACCGCAACTTCATTTCGGCTTTTCCTGACAACCAGTTTGTAACGCAATATCACATCATCATTGTACAATACATAAAGCCATTGGATATCCGCTGAGGTAACAGCATAGGTGTAAAAAGTTTTTTTATTGATCATTCCCGGTGGCACCAGCAAGGCCGATGTAGCGGTAGAATACATGCTGATGTCCAAAAATGGATCGCTGCTTATATTTCGGTCATTATTAATGTCTGCGGTTTCCAGTTCCACCTGTATCGTATCGCCAATGTTTGCTTCAATTACCCCTCCCGAGGGTTTGTAAGAACTTATCCGGTATTTGGTAAAAGATTTTTGCTTGAAAGGTGACAGACGAAATTCTGGCATCAGCGGTGGATCTTCCATCAGGCTCCAGCGAAGATCATCGGGATAATGTTCACGAATGAACCGTTCCGGGGGAGATAGAAAATATTGCTCATCCAATTGCCTTACAAAGGAATCTCCCTGCCAGGTTATATACCCACTCGCCCAGGTAACGTCCAATAGCTGCCATACGCTGTCAATCATAACGGCATTCCATGCATGATTAGAGCGGAATCGCTGACGTAATTTATGGGGCTCTGTTTTGCCATAGCCGTTAACAACCTCCGCCCTGATACCAGCATACATGCACAAGGTTTTAAAGAGCCTGGCATAGCCTTCGCAAATAGCTACTTTATTGGCCAATACCGTTTCAGACACTCTTTGATCCAGCGGTTTGAGATCCGTCGTATCATCAGGTTCTTCTTCAATAATCTTTGATCTTTTCTTCGGGATCGTCGTTTCTTTTGTACGGTAAGCGATATTATCCGTTATCCAGCGAAAGATGGCTCTTACTTTTTGCAGGTCGGTGCTATAATTAACGGTAAGTTGTTGCGATAGAACAGCCGGGCTGGTTGCTTCGATGAATTTTACACTACGGTCTATTTCACTAAAATCCGCGACACTCTTTTGTGAAAATACCGGCAAGCCGGCAAGGGTAAACCATATGATCAATTGCCACCTCATATCTGAATAACGGAACGAACTTAAAGTTACGTATATCCCCTGAGATGGATTTGCCAAACAAACCGGTAATAAAACCGTATTGGGAAAATTAACAAAAAAAGAAGCCGTCTCAAAAGCAAGCGTTTAAGTAACCCAATGGAAAACACGACGAACACAAAGAGTTGACTATAGGTATTTATTTCTTTGTGCCTGCGTAGTGTTCTTTTTTTTACAAACATCTTTTTGAGACAGCCTCGTACCAGCAGAACTTGTTACCCTTTTTTAATAGTCGTTGTTATCTCCTCCCGTTTTCACCGTGACAGCTTCTTTAATGACATAACCAAAAAGTCCATCCGTTTCATGATTGGGCCCTGCGGCAAAGTATAATCGGTTTGGATCAATAGTGGAAGTTGCCGGAGGGAAAGTAATCGCCCATAATCCATCAATTTTAATAGTACGCTTATTTGATTTTAACTGTCCCAGGAATTTACCCTTCAGGCTGTATACATTGATTCGTCCATCACCGAAATTGCCAATAAGGATAGCGGGTTGTGGTTCACAATTATGACCATGATTGGAATGACCATACCGGTGGTGATGTTCATCGCATTTTATTTTCTCCGGGAAAAAACTCGCAGGAGCCATGGCCACGCCCCAGGGAGCATTCAATTCGTCTCTTGAAGCAAACCGCTTAACAAAAGATCCATCAGGCCTGAAAATACTGACATACCCTTTTCCTTCCCCTGCCTCGCTTCTGCCGTCCGGACCAACTTTAGCATATGTAACATATAGGTATTCTCCTACGGCCTGGATATTAAAAGGAGCATAACCCCAGGGAAGCCATGGATCTTTGAACTTCATACTGACGGGCGCCCAGGTTCTTTCCCATACAGCTATCTTTCCCGCCCTGAAATCGGCTGCATATAGAAAGTTGCTTCCCCCGCTAGCAGCAATGGCGAGGCCTGTATAGGCTGAAGTAGCTACATTATTAATTTGAGCGAAAGCATTAACACCTCTGGTGCCATTCCATCCGGAAACAACGCCATCAACGCCAACGAATATAAATCTGGCACCCGTAGCCGGCTGTGCATTAGCAGAAGGGATAATAAAGTCGGAGGCAACCGGATTAAAAATAACACCGGTGGGGTTTCCACCAGTTGGACCACCGGGCGATGGAACATTAACGGGACCTAATACAATAGCGGTCCCTTCGCTATTGTAGACAGTGCTAACACCGCCGCCCTGTGATCCGATCCACGGTGTACCTGTAGCGCTGAAGGCAATTCCCCATCCGTTAATAAGCGCTTTGTCAATAAGACCGGCGCCATAATTAGTATTGTTAGCTACAAGTTTTACTTGCCTGAAAGACTTTATCCCTTTAACTCTTTCGTCATGATGTCTTCTACCCTCTTCCTGCATTTTCAACTCATCTTCATTCGATGCGGGAATATCCCTGCCCTTCTGGCAAGCGGTATTTAAGATAAGTACTGAGAAAAAAAGAAGAGATAATCCCTGCCAGCCGGCAACGGACGTTGCGTAAAATTTTTTCATACAACAATGATTCTTATAAATTGACAAATGGATACATACCCTGCCATTTGACAATAGCAGAAAATACCAGTGAGAAGTATTATTCAGTATGTGTTTTATTACCTGTCTTCAAAAGGTGATGTCAGAACGAAGGATAAAATGCAAGAGTTGCCAAGATGCAGGTATTTTTTTTCACGCTTCGGTTTGTTTTACGGCAGATGTAACGGTGAGACAGCAGCATTATAGCTTTTTGTCTTGTCTGTTTTATAATGCCCAAACATATTCTTTTATCATTATTGTTGTCGCTTATCCTTTCTGTTGCAACTGCACAGAAAGGAAGAAACCAGGTAAACCTCGCGGTAGAAGCTTCCGTTCCAATTTATCAAAATGACAGGGGCCTTGGAGGTTTTATGAAAGCCATGTATGGCGTCGGGAAATCGGCTCAATTAACTTTGACGACCGGCGTTTCAGGTTTCAGATCAAAAAGATCAATTGAACAAAATGTAACCATTACCCGGCTGATACCAATGTTAGCTGGGTACAAACAAAATCTCAAAAATTTTTATTTTGAACCGCAGATCGGCTACGGCGAATTAGGAGGAAAGATCGATATTGGTGGAGATTATGCGAGACCTTCAGTAGCTGCATTCTTCTGGGCTGTTGGTGCGGGTTATGATCATAAAAGAATTAATATCGGTCTTCGCTTTCAGCAAGCACATGGAACAGAATCCGCTTCCGCCGGCTTATGGCATAACAAAGATTTTCATTACACGGCGATACATCTTGGCTATAAATTGTTTTGATGGAAGGTTAAAAATTGAAACCAGCTTTTAATCCCCAAAAACTAAATGTTTCATTTCTTTTCCATACTTCATATTTCGCCTGCAGTTCCAATCCTAAAATTCGAACACCGATACCCGGAGAAATAATCAAGGCGGATTCGCTTCTGTTTGTAAATTTTGCCACCCCGCTCTCCAACTTGGCGTAGATCGCCGGGGCCAGCCGATATTTTACTCCCGCACGTACCGGCATAGCGTTAAGCGCCGGCATTTTCACCATACCCTCTCCCTTATCGATCGTTTTACCTCCGAAATGCATATACCCAACAGATCCGGTAAGTCCAATTTTACCTAAACGGATATCAGCGCCAAAGCCAGCACCATAGCCATTCTTATTTGACTGTTCGAAATTACCCGTTGGCCAACCCGCTTCGACAAAAGGGCCGACACTAAACCCTTTTAACTGCGCTGAGGTTTTTATTCCAGCAAAGAGACAGACCAATATAAGCATGTGCTTCATCTGAAAGTATTTGTCGAAATGTTTCAAACTTCCTGCCAGTCATCATAAAATTTGCGAAACCTCTGTTAACCATTTCAATATTATTTGTTATAGTATTTTTTTTGAAATCAGTTGGCACATTTTCTGAGCAACTTTTCGTTATGTAATTATAAAGAATGAAAAGCGTAATAACTAGCCTTCTTTTCCTTGCAATTACAGTGGCAGCAACAGCGCAGGACAAAGATGCCTCCAGTATTCAGCAAGCCATCGAAACAAAAAATTTTATCTTCAAAGCATCATCTGCCACTCCTCAACGCGGAAGAATGAGGCAACTTACATCGGAATATGAGTTGGTGGTAAGACCAGATACTATTATTTCGTTTCTTCCTTATTTTGGCCGGGCCTTTACCGCACCCATCAATCCGTCAGATGGGGGTATTAAATTTACTTCTACCGATTTTACTTATGCAGCAGGCGAAAAGAAAAAAAGCAGGTGGGAAATACAGATCAACCCGAAAGATGTATCCGACGTGACCACGCTCTACCTTACAATTTTTGACAATGGCAGTGCTTCTCTAAGGGTCAATAGTCTCAATCGTACGGCTATTTCATTTAATGGGTTTGTTGAGGAAGGAAAGCCTGTTGAAAAGAAAGCATTTTGATCGAAGGGTTTTTTTTATAAAACTATTTCAGCTTAATACTGATCGTATTTTCGTTACCGGTCACCTTGAAAGAGGCTTCTTTAAATGTAGCCGCCCGCATCATCGGTCGCACATTGTTTGAAAACCCATACTTTTCCTTTGGAATGCCGAAGAAGTTAGTATCCATTATTCCATTATCATTCTGGTCAAAAAAGGCGGCGATAGCATAAGTACCGGGAAGGATATTTTCAAATGCTACTTTTACGGTATTTGCATTCCTTGCCTCCACTACCTTAGCGAGGTGTACCTTATCCTTTTTAGTAAAGTCTTCCCCCTTATTATACCAGGCTATATATATTTTCCCCTCTTTTTTATCCAGGTTATGAAAGACGATGGTTTGTGTGGAAGATTGAGATGTTGCGATTAAGGAAAATACAAACCCGGCCAGTAGAAATAGATGGGGCATTGAACTATTGCGATTCATAAACAATCCATTCATTCTTTTAATTCAGGTGGTTAAAAGTGATTTAATTTTATCAAGCAGCTCATTCATTTCAAATGGTTTCTCTAAAAAACCATCGGCTCCTGAATCGATGGCAGATCTTTCAATATCCTTGCTGGCGGAAATTATAATAACCGGAATCGTTTTCGTTTTTTTGGTCGTTTTAAGTTTCCGGCAAATATCTCTTCCGTCTTCACCAGACATCCAGATATCCAATAAAAGCAGGTCAGGACTGTTCTTTACCACTTCGCTAAAGGTTGCGCCATTGCTGGTACTTTTCACGTCATATCCTTCATAGGTGAGCATCATTTCAATAGCATCCACTATACCCGGATCATCGTCAGCAATCATTATTTTTTTTGTCGTCATTCAAAAGAGTTCATCGGTATTACTTAAATTTCGCTGAATTTATTTACTGAGTATTTTTCCCCTTTCAAGGGACAGGGAGAAACAAAATGTAGATCCTTTTCCTTCCTCGCTTTCAACCCATATCTTACCATCCATTCTCTTTACAATCTCGGAGGAAATATACAAGCCCAGGCCAAGACCCGGGAAAGTATGTTGTTTGTCGCCGCTGACACGATAAAACTGTTCAAAGACCTTGCCCTGTTTCTCACTGGCAATACCGACTCCGAAATCCCGGACACAAAGGATCGCATTTTTTTTATGCATATAAGCCCTGACTATGATCTTATCAGAGTGCGGCGAATATTTTACCGCATTCGTAATTAAATTAATGATCACCTGCCTGATCCTTTCCCTGTCTCCATAAACCTGTTCTATAGCGGCGATTTCCTCCTCAATCTCATGCTTCGGAGCAGTCAGTCGCATCTCGTCTATCACCTCACTAACAAGCTGCCCAAAATCAAAAAATAATTCATCAAATTCCAACCTTCCACTTTGAATTTTGGTAACATCCAGCAGATCGGCTATCAGGCTTGTCAAACGATTGACCTGGGCGTTCAGCTTCGACAACATGCCCGCCTCTTTGATATCACCCTTGTTACGAAAAATAGATTCCAATACCTGGGCATAGGCTTTAATACTGGTAACCGGCGTTTTCAACTCATGACTGGCAATACCGAGGAAATTGTCTTTTTGCTGTTGCAATTGCTTTTGAACAGTAATGTCCATTACTGTTCCTGAAAAGCGATAAGGTTTTTTCCTTTCATCAAAATAGGCTTGCCCCTTGCTTCGTATCCAGCGAACATTTTTTCCATCTTTACTAACGGTTCTGAATTCCGCATCATATTTTCCACCTAGCTGACCCTGCACTAAGGAGTTTTTAATAGCATTTTCTACAGCGTTGCGGTCATCGCCATGAATATGCATTAAACTGTCCCCATGTGATACAAGTTCGCCAGTTGATAGCCCATACAGATCCTGGCAACGTTTGTCACATTTAAGCATTCCCGTTCCAATATCAAGATCCCAGGTACCCAATTCACCGGATTCGATGGCAAATCTCCTTCGTTCTTCCGTTTCCTTCAATTGCCTTTTCGCCTCTACCTGGCGTGTAATGTCAATGGCTGTATTAAGGATCGCGTACACTGTTCCGTCAGCATTTAAAATAGGCTTATAGCTGAAATTGAGCCAAAACTCCTGTAACGTTCCATCGACCACGAGATCAGCTTTCATTTCATCCGTCTCATAAGTAATGCCTGTTGTGAAGACTTTTTTTAACAAGCCCAGGAATGGCTGGCCCTTTAACTCTGGAACAGCATCCCTCAATTTTTGACCAATTACCGAATGAGACTTACCCCAAAGTTTGATCATCGCTTCATTGGCGAGGCTAATGACCATGTCGATGCCCGTATACAAGCTCATCGGCATTGGGGCATCGATTATCAAATTTCGAAAACGTCTTTCGCTTATTTCCGCTTGCTTACGACTTTGTACCTGCTCTGTTACATCAAATCCGCTGGCCACTATACCCGTTATTTTCCCTCCTACATCTTTCATAGGCGTATATACCAGGTTGATATATTTTTCTTCAACTTTCGACTTCGGTGTTTTTTGCAGGTTCACCTTTAACTCACTTCCATAATAAGGCTTTCCCGTTTTGTATACTTCATTCAACAACTCTATAAAACCCTGGTCCTTTATTTCCGGCATAGCCTTTAGCAGCGGTTTACCTATTATATCACGGTGACCTGCCAATTGAGAATAGGCTTTATTAGCTCTTTCGAAAACAAAATCCCTGCCCTGCAAAAAGGTTAGAAAGCCGGGAGTATGTTCAAAAATGCTAACAAGTTTGTTTTTTTCGTTCTCCAACTGCTGTATGAGTTCCTTTCTTTCTTCTTCCGCCTTTTTACGTAAGGTTATTTCGCGGGAAACAGAAAGGAACTGCTTTATGTTACCATTTAAATCGTAGATAGGACTGACTGTGACGTCCCACCATTTAGAAGTCCCCATTACAGTATCAGCCTGTGCTTCGAAATTTCCAATTTTACCTTTCCTGGCTTTCTCAATTGCCGATCTTACTTTTTTAATATCGTCACTTTTCCAGAATTTGTCCCAGCACTTACCTTTGAATTGGCTGAAATCATCGATCTCCAGCAACTTTTTTCCTGGCTCATTCATACTTACCAGGTTGGCATCAAGGTCGATTATCTTTACACAGTCGGGAGAGCTATTTAAGATGTTTTTATTGAAGCTTTCGCTTTCCAATAACTGCTGTTCCCATTTCTTTCTCTCCGTCAGGTCCCTCATTATTTTAGTAAACCCAAGCCATCGTTCCTGTTCATCTTTCAGGGGGAAAACAAGACCACTCCCCCAAAAGAGTGTTTTATCTTTCCGGATATGCCAACGTTCATTGGTGGCGCGGCCTCTTGCTTTGGCGATCCTTAGTTCCTGCCCAGGCTTCTCGGCTCTGCGATCTGCTGCAGTATAAAGAACTTCCATACTCCTTCCGATGATCTCTTTCTCAGCGTAGCCCAGGATCTTCTCCGCACCGGCGCTCCAGCTATTGATGATTCCCTTTTTGTCTGTTGTAAACACGCAATAGTCTTCAATGCTCTCAATAATGTTCTTGTAAAACTTACTACCCGGTGGGATGCTTGAGGGTGCTGCAGGGGTAATTGGTTGAACCTTTCGTTTCCTGGAGGGTACTTTTGATTTGACTTTTCGCGGGGTTTTATTTTTCATTCTTTTCCTATCTGCTTCGTGCGATAAATATAAGCATTAACAATTTTTACAAAACAGAATCTAATCCTGATCAAAAACTGTGCTCTAAATAATTTCAATTTGCTAAAGGTTAAAACATGCGGTGGTTTGCATAGAATTTTTTTTCTATTTGTTGATTGTTTTAATAAAGAAGCCGGCTCATCTTTCGACAAGAACCTTATGAAATATACAGCAGATCGGTACTTAGGCTGCAAACTTTTAAAGCACCCAAAAATTTACCTCCGATTACAAACACCCGGATTTGTTAAACCCACGATACCT
>JANOCH010000775.1:0-3751 GCA_031412015.1 Chitinophagaceae bacterium | reverse complement strand
GGGCAAAATTTTTCATTTGCTTCACCATTGACAGCAATCCATTTGATCTTGTTTGCGCCAGGTGGGTGGTCATTCCTATCCGGTTGATGAAATCGAGTTTCGCATTGATTATTTCATCCGGTGTATGACCCGATAACACCCTTATCAACATGCTTATTAATCCCTTTACGATAATGGCGTCACTTTCCGCTTTATAAAAAACTTTACCCTCATTGAAATCAGCCACTAACCATACGGTGGACTGGCAGCCTTTCACCTTATTGATATCCAGTTTAAACTGATCTTCAAGCAGTGTCAACCTTTTTCCCAGGTCAATGATATATTCATACTTATCATCCCACGAATCGAACAGTGCGAATTCTTCCACTATTTCATTCTCTGTTTCCTCTATAGTCTGTTTATCTTCCATCCTTCACACTAACATTTTTATCACTTTATTGATACCTGTCACCAGCTTATCAATCTCCTGTTTTGTATTGTAAACCGCAAAAGAAGCCCTCGAAGTGCCAGCAATACCAAAACGATCCATCAATGGTTGCGTACAATGATGACCCGTCCTAACAGCTATTCCCTGGTTATCGAGTAATATGCCGATATCCTGGGAATGAATTCTATCGATCACAAAGGAAACGACGCTTACTTTTTCTTTAGCCCTGCCAATAATGGTCAAGCCTGGTATTTGTTCCAGTGCCGCTGTTGCATAATGCAGCAATTCGTCTTCGTGTTTGCGAATATGTTCTTTCCCTGCCTGGTTGATAAAATCGATGGCAGCCTTTAAAGCTATCACATCGGCGATATTGGGTGTGCCGGCCTCATATTTGTAAGGCAGGTCATTGTACGTAGTTCTTGTAAATGATACTTCTTTGATCATTTCTCCACCACCCTGGAAAACCGGCATGGCTTCCAGCAACTTCTTTTTCCCATACAATACACCAGTTCCGGTGGGCCCGTAAACTTTATGGCCGGAGAAAACAAAAAAATCACAATCCATTTCCACTACATCAATATCCAGGTGCACGGTAGACTGAGCACCGTCTATCAATACAACCGCACCCACTTTATGTGCGGCATCAATTATTTGCTTTACCGGGTTAATAGTGCCTAATGAATTGGAAGCATGCACCACCGCTACCAATTTTGTTTTCGGGCTCAGCAGTTTGACATACTCATCCATCAACAATTCACCTTCATCGTTAACAGGAATTACTTTCAGCACAGCTTCCTTTTCTTCACAGATGATCTGCCAGGGAACAATATTGGAATGATGTTCCATCGTAGAAATAATAACCTCATCGCCGGCTTGTAAATGTTGACGGCCCCATGTATAAGCCACCAGGTTAATTCCTTCCGTTGCTCCACGGGTGAAAATAATTTCTTCCCTTGATGAAGCGTTGATGAAATGCTGAACTGTATCACGGGTAAGTTCGAAAGCCGCCGTGGCCTCTTCTGCCAACGTATGAATACCACGGTGAATATTTGCATTGTAACCTGTATAATAATCCGTCAACGCATCAATAACGATTTTTGGCTTTTGTGATGTGGCGGCATTATCCAGGTAAACCAACGGTTTTCCTTTTACTTCCCTGTTAAGGATAGGAAATTGCTCGCGGATAGCATATACATCAAGGCCTTTTTTTATGGTTGTTGCTTCTGTCATACTTCAAACTCTAAACGTTTAGAAATCAGGTTATCAATATAGTCACGTATTACAGGTATGTAAATTTTCTCGAGGATATCGTCGGCAAAAGCATGGAGCAATAATGATTGGGCGTTTTTCTCCGTAATCCCTCTCGACTGCAGGTAAAACAATCCTTCATCATCCAGATGACCTATCGTACATCCATGTGAGCATTTTACATCGTCCGCGAAAATTTCCAGTTGTGGTTTTGTATTAACGCTGGCCAGGTCTGACAAAAGAATATTTTTATTGGACTGGTAAGCGTTTGTTTTTTGCGCATCGCGTTGTACAAATATTTTTCCGTTGAATACCCCGGTGGAGTTTCCATCCATGATGCCCTTGTACAATTGATTACTGTAACAATTTGGCTTTGCATTATCTACCACGGTATGATTGTCAATATGGCTTTGTCCCTCCTGGAAATATAGGCCATATAAATGCGACTCGCAGAATTCAGCATCCAACACCATATTAAGGTTATTCCTGACAATGCCTCCGTCCAATGAAATGGTAACGGTATGCGTATAACTTTTACCTATCTGCCGGATATGCGTTGTACTTACACTGCTACTCTGGCCGGATTCATTTTGAATTTTGTAATATTCCAGCCTGGCATCTTTCTCCACCACTATTTCCATTACTTCATTGGTAAATCCATCTGCAGATCCGATCCTTACAAATGTCTGAACGAATTGCACCTGGGAATTTTCGCCTAAATAAGCTAGGCTTCGGGGTTGTGAGAAAATATTACCTGCGCTGGTGTCCGTAATATTATATATATAAACGGGATGCGGTGTGATTTGCTTTTCTTTTACGTAAATAAAAACCCCACCCTGCACAAACGCAGTATTGAGCGCATTGATACCGTCTTTCAAATAATTACTGCTGTGCCCTAGATGTTTTGAAACAATATCCCTGTATTCGTTGTTCGCTGCTTTTTCCAGCGGCATTACTATCAATTGTTTTTCGGAACGAATAGTAGAAAGCGACGAAGAAAAAATTCCATTAACAAAGACCAGTTCATTGGCCTGCTCATGCCCGGGCAAACGCAATGCATTCAACTCTCCAGGTGCGATTGAAACTTTTTGATCAAAAGGAAATTCATAGTCCTTATTAAACAAACTGCCAATGCGGGTATACTTCCATTCCTCGTGGCGTGCGGCAGGTATGCCCATTTTATTAAAGGCTGTGAATGCTTTTTGAGTAATTCCTGCCAGGTTACTTCCATTAATTCCTGATTGCATCCTGTCAAACCTTTCCTTAAAATATTCTGTCGTGTTCATACATTTTGTGAGCTAAGAGCCTGAAGGAGAAAAAGAGTTAAACGAGCGTAACTTCTTTATCTTTTTTACCTTTTCTATCTTTTCTCTTAGTATTTTTTACTCTTTTTAGATATTTCCCCTATGATCTTGCCGTAGTCTCTTTTCTCTTTTACTTCTTTGTTTATATTTCTTCAACTGCCTTGATCTCGTTCTTAATAAAATCATATCCCCTTTCTTCCAATTCCAACGCCAGTTCTTTAGGACCTGATTTCACTATGCGGCCGTTGTACAATACGTGCACAAAGTCCGGGATGATATAATCAAGCAAACGCTGGTAGTGTGTCACCACCAACACCGCATTGTCCTTATTGCTCAATTTATTTACCCCATTGGCCACAATACGAATGGCGTCAATATCCAGCCCTGAATCCGTTTCATCAAGGATGGCCAGTTTGGGTTGTAGCATCGCCATCTGGAAAATCTCGTTACGCTTTTTCTCACCCCCGGAAAATCCTTCATTCAATGAACGGCTCAGCAATGCCTGGTCCATATTCATCAATGCCATCTTTTCTTTCATCAGCTTCAGAAATGATACCGCATCCAACATTTCTTGTCCACGATATTTACGTACTTCATTAACCGCAGTCTTAATAAAATTAGTGGTGCTCAATCCCGGAATTTCTATCGGGTACTGGAAAGCAAGAAATAAACCTTCCCCTGCTCTTGCCTCCGGTGAAAGCTCAAAAAGGTCTTTTCCCCAAAATTCTACTGATCCTTCCAGCACTTCAAATTCTTTTCTACCTGCTAAAAC
>JANOCH010000774.1:0-4637 GCA_031412015.1 Chitinophagaceae bacterium | reverse complement strand
CAGCCCAAATCGGGTTCGTCAATCAACATGATAATACCAATCAAAAGAATTCAATCATTTCATCACTCGCTCAAATAATCTTTTCCCGATCGCGAATCCAAAAAACAAAATTTGGTTTTGATATTGGTTATTCCCGTAAGCTTTCTGATAAGTTAGGATTGGGAGTTGCCCTGAGATATATTAATTCTGACTTAGCGAACGGCGCTGCTTCCGGAGGGAATACTTATAAAGCAGGAAATTCCGTAGCAGGTGATGTTGGTTTTTATTACAATGGTCTGAATGATAACGGTGATGGGTTTGCTTTTGGCGCTACATTGACTAATCTCGGCGCTAAAATATCTTATACGGGCAATGCTGATTCCAAAGATTATATCCCTGCCAACCTGGGAATAGGAAGTACCTGGACAAAGAATTTCAATGAGGATAATAAATTGACATTTGGTCTTGACATTAATAAACTAATGGTTCCAACTCCGCCAGCTGATCTTAGTGACCCAGATGCTATTGCCAAATATAGAAACCAGGGTCTTGTAAGTAGCTGGTTCAAATCTTTTGGTGATGCTCCGGATGGTTTTAAAGAAGAGTTGAAAGAATTCCAGGTATCGGCAGGTGCTGAGTTTTGGTATAAGAACCAGTTCGCCCTGCGTGCAGGTTATTTTTATGAGGATAAAACAAAGGGTAACCGTCGTTATTTCACAACCGGTATCGGAGTAAAATACAATATTTTCGGTCTTAATTTTTCTTACCTGCTGCCTTCTGGAAGTGGTGTTACGCAAAATCCTTTATCAAATACATTACGGTTCTCGATCATCTTTGACCTGTCTGGCGATGCCGTGGAAGATGAAACCAACTAATAAATTTTTCCCGATAAAAATTTTAAAAACGCCTCTTGCAAAAGAGGCGTTTTTATTGAGTGTTTATCCCGGGTGCAATCAGGAGAATATTGAGCATTTTTCATCGAGAGAAATAGCAGTAACAAATTTCTATTTCTGATTCACGGGAAACTCAATCATCAGACCCCGAACCTCAAACCGGCAACACTCTCTATATTTGCAAACTAAATTGAATATATGTCGTACAGGGTTGGTTCAGGGGTTGATTTTCATCAAATGACAGAAGGCAGGGACCTATGGATAGGGGGTGTAAAAATTCCTCATTCAAAAGGTGCTATGGGTCATAGCGATGCTGATGTGCTGCTGCATGCTATCTGTGATGCGTTATTAGGGGCTCTTTGCCTGGGCGATATCGGTGTTCATTTCCCCGATACGGATGCTACTTATAAAAACATCGACAGTAAAATATTGTTGGAGAAAACCATGAAGCTTGTCAGGAGCGAAGGCTATTGCATCGTGAATATTGATACTACTCTATGTTTACAGGAGCCGAAGATCAAGCCGTATACCGACCAAATGCGTAAGACGATAGCCGGCATCACTGAATTGACGGAAAAAGATGTTTCCATTAAGGCAACCACTACGGAAAAAATGGGCTTTGTAGGAAGAGAGGAAGGTTTAATGGCTTATGCGACCGTATTATTAAAGAAAGTGACAGGTTGATAATTCAAAAGTATTTTCTTGTTTTGACCCGTAAGTTAATGAACTAATTAACCCGTCAACCTATCGGCTAATCCCCACTATATTTGCAGGCATGAAATCCATAGAAATAAAGATCGTAAATACATCTTCCAACGCATTACCCGAATATGCTACCAGCGGTTCATCAGGTATGGATATACGGGCGAACCTTGATACGCCGCAGACTTTGCAGCCTTTGGAAAGATCATTAGTGCCAACAGGTATCTTCATTGAGATACCTCATGGTTATGAAGTACAGATAAGGCCACGCAGCGGATTAGCTATCAAACAGGGTATAACCTGTTTGAATACGCCGGGAACCATTGATGCGGATTATCGCGGAGAAATTAAGGTTATTTTAATCAACCTTTCGCAGCAGGAGCAAGTCATACAACATGGTGACCGGGTAGCCCAGATGGTAGTTCAAAAAGTGGAGCAGGCGGTATGGATTGCGGTGGAAGAACTGGAAGCTACGGAACGGAATGCCGGTGGTTTTGGTCATACAGGTAAGCAGTAAACAATGAATAGGATGAAAGTAATCATAGGATGGCTGTTAGTGGTTTGCCTGATGGCGTCATGCCGGTCCACAAGAAAAATAACAACAGCCATCACAAAAAAAGATTCGACCCAGGGAACGGTAACGGTGCCTGTATCTCCACGAGAAGATTCAGCTGCTATTATTGACCAGGCCATTACTAAATTGAATGCGGGTATCATCAGCTATACTACTTTCTCGGCCAAAATCAATGTAGACTACCAGGGTACTGATGGCAAAAAGTACGATGTAAATGCTAACCTGCGCATGTATAAAGACAGTGCTATTTGGATATCGATTACCGCCATCTTTGGAATAGAAGGACTGAGGGCTTATATCACAAAGGACTCGGTGAAAATATTAAACAAGCAGGATAAAGTGTACACTGCGAGAAGTGTGGCCTACCTGCAGGAAGTAACGGCCTTGCCATTGGACCTTCATTCTTTACAGCAAATTTTAATCGGGAACCCGGTTTTCCTGGACAGCAATATCGTTTCCTATTCCAGGACGGAGAATAGTATTTCTTTGCTGAGCTCCGGCGATTTTTTTAAAAACCTGCTCACCCTAAATGAGCAGGGAAGAATTGAGAACAGCAAACTGGATGATGTAGATGTTAACAGGAGCCGTACCTGCAACCTGAGCTATACGGAATATGAAAATAAAAATAAAAAAGGAGTACTCTTTGCAGCCAAACGAAGGATAACGGTCGCGGAAAAATCCAACCTAGATATCAAATTGGATTTCAAAGCCTATGAGTTTAATGAAACGTTAAGTTTCCCTTTCGCCGTGCCTAAAAATTATAAACGAAACTAGGTTTGTAAAATTTATTTGTCGTGCGGTCGTTATAACTTTTCTGTTGTTCAATCCTTTATTGCTGATCCAAAAATCTGAACATGCTAAAAAACCTTCTTACCATCTTATTATTTTTGGGGACGTCGGGCCTGCTTTTTGCACAATCAACCAGTGAAAAGGAAGAACTGGAACGTGAGAAAAAAGAAATACAGGCAGAGCTGAAGGAAGTACAGGAAATGTACAACAAAGTAAAAGGCCAAACCAAACAATCCCTGGGACAATTGAATATGCTGGCCCGCAAGATCAATCTGCAGGAACGATTTATAGGAAGCATCAATAAAGAATTGCGGATGATAGATGATGACCTGTACCGCAGCAACCTGGAGATATATCGCCTGCAAAAGCAGCTGGATACATTGAAATCAGAATATGCCCGCACTATAGTATATGCCTATAAGAACCGCAGCAGTTTTGACTATGTCAATTTTATTTTTTCGGCTACCAGTTTCAACGATGCCGTCCGCCGCGTGACCTACCTGAAAAGTTACCGGGCCTATAGAGAAAAACAGGTAACAACGATCAATGAAACGCAGCAATTGATCGCCAGACGCCAGCAACAACAAATAGGAAGAAAACAGGAGAAGAGTGTTGCATTAAAAAGCCAAACTACACAAAGAAATGAATTAGCTGATCAAAAGAAAGAAAAGGACCAGGTAGTATCCAAATTGAAATCGGAAGGGAATGAATTGAAAAAGCAAATAGCTGCTAAAAAGAAACGCGACCGTGATCTCAATAACGCCATAGCTGCCGTTATTCGCAGGGAAATGGAAGCCGCCAGGAAAAAAGAGAAGGATAAGTTCGAGGCGGAAAAGAAAGAACGGGATAGAATTGCTGCTGCGAAAAAGAAAAATGATGCAGCGGTAAATCCAGGTAATCCAACAACTGCTCCCGTAGCACCTGTCACTCCCGTGGTGACCGAACGTAAGCCGATAAGCTATCTTGAAGTAGATGCGAAGGATATAAAGCTGGGTGCGGATTTTACCACGAGTCGCGGTAAACTGCCCTGGCCGGTAGATAAGAAAGTAGTTCTAATTCCTTTCGGACGTTATGAGGTACCCGGGTTTACGAAGATATATGATGATAATCCCGGTCTGACCATAGGAACGCCTTCAGGCTCCTCTGTAAAAGCAGTATTTGACGGAGAAGTCATTGCTATTCATAATTATGGCGAGGCTGCTGCAGTAATCGTTCGTCATGGTAAATACTTTACCAGTTATGGTAATCTGTCTGCAGTTAATGTAAGTAAAGGAGCAGCAGTAAAAATAGGACAGATAATCGGTCGTGCCGGTGATGCGGATGATGGTACGGGCGGGATGGTAAACTTTATGCTAATGATTGAAAATAAAAATGTAAACCCCGCGGCTTGGTTACGTCGTTAAGATTAGATCGTGATTTTTTAATAGACCATCAGCTATAAACCAAAAATCGTTCGTATAATTTTTCATATACCGGGACTATATTGCTGATATCATATTTCTTAGCATGAGCAGCCGCATTCATTTTAAAGTTTTTCAGAACTTCGTCGTCTTGTAAGATATCCAACGCATGACGGCTCATTGATTTTACATCGCCAATGTCGGCCATAAAACCCGTTTTACCCTGTATCATTATTTCTTTTAACCCGCCTGCATTGGTAGACACTACAGGCACACCCGACGCCATAGCTTCCAACGCCG
>JANOCH010000773.1:0-2976 GCA_031412015.1 Chitinophagaceae bacterium | reverse complement strand
GGTACATGGGATGGTGGAATAAGTCGTTACGATGGCGAATCCTTTACCAACTATACTGCCCAGGGGTTGGTAAGTAATCATATACGCTGCATGCTGCCAGACAAAAGCGGAAATATTTGGATCGGCACGTGGGATGCTGGTGTCAGCCGTTACGATGGCAAAACATTCTTCCACTATACTGCTGCCGATGGTCTTGCAAATAATGCCGTCGGAAGCATTCTGGAAGATAAAAATGGAAATCTCTGGGTCGGTAACGACAGTGGTAAAATATCCTTTTTAGATAGCAAAAAAAACCTTCCCGGTAAAAAACCCAAATTCACGAATTATACGATTGCGAAGGGCTTACGGCTTGTTCACACTATAACTGAGGATAAACAAGGAAATCTATGGTTTGGTACAGGTCATGGTGCATTCCGATTAAGTTGGGATAAAAAGTCGAACCCTGGTAAAGAAGACTTCACGAGCATCAGCACCCGGCAAGGGCTTTCAAATAACAATGTAAATAGCATCCTCGAAGATAAAAGTGGTAACATATGGTTCGGCACGGATGATGGGGGGATATCATTATTAGAACGGGATTTGAAATTTTTAACAAGCTTAACCACCAATGAAAGTTTATTGCGCAATTCGATCAACTCGATTCTCGAGGATGAAAGGCAAAATCTATGGTTTGGAACTTTAGGAGACGGGTTGTTACGATTAACGACCGATGGCAAAATTCTTTTAAAATATTCTACTTCCCAGGGACTGCCGAATAATAATATCACAAGCATTATACAAGATAAAAGCAGTAATCTTTGGATCGGTAATTTTGGAGCAGGGGTATCGCGTATAAGTTCAGATGGCAAATCCCTGACACGATATACGACTGCTCAGGGGATGCCTCAGAGTGCCATCGTAAAAACCCTTGAAGATAAAAACGGAAATTTTTGGTTCGGTACCTGGAGGGATGGAGTATGCCGATTAAGTTGTGATAGCAAATCACTGACGACATATACTACGGACCAGGGGCTGCCAGATAATGATATTATGGATATCATTGAAGATAAAAACGGGAATCTTTGGATCGGCACCGATGGAGGTGGAGTAAGCAGATACGACGGCAAATCTTTCACTAACTATACAACCGGGCAGGGATTGGCAGGAAATAGGGTAAGTAGTATTCTCCAGGATAAAAGCGGGAATGTTTGGGTCGGGACATTGGAAAGTGGTGTAAGCCGGTTTGATGGAAACTCTTTTGCAAGTTTTACAACGGCCCTGGGGCTACCAGACGATCAGATAAAAGATGTTGTGATGGACAAAGAAGGTATAATTTGGCTAGGCACCAATAAAGGATTTACAGCGATAAAAGGATTTGTTCAGGATATAAAAGATACTCTTGACCACTTCGGTCAGAGAAATTTACAACCCTCCAATGAACTTTCGAATGCTGAACTTGAACGCAACAATTTTCAACCGGTTTTTGAAATCTACAACGTCAAAACAGGTTATCCACTAGAAGAGATAACTTCCAACATATTGGTAACGCATGAAGGCATCATTTGGGCCGGCAATGGCACCCGTGAAAAATCTGTTCGCTTTGACTACAACAGCATACATAAAAACCCCCATCCACCTGCTGTTTTTATACAAAGCATTAAAGTAAATAATGAAGCCATTTGCTGGTATGACCTCAGTCACGGTAAAGAAAAGGCTGATAGTTTTACAAAGGCACCAAATGTTATAGAAGAATTAACTCAGTTTGGAAAACTATTAGATGAAGACCAACGCCAGGCAATGCGTAATAAGTTCAGCGCTCTAAAATTTGACGGCATTGCCCGCTTTTATCCCGTGCCGGTAAATCTCGTGTTGCCTTATGAGCATAACATTATATCATTTGATTTTACAGCCATTGAACCGGCAAGACCTAGCCTTGTTCGTTACCAATACATGATGGAGGGCTATGAAAAAGAGTGGGGCCCGGTAACTGACAAAGCCAATGCGACTTATGTCAATATACATGAGGGTAGTTACACTTTTAAAATAAAAGCGCAAAGTCCCGATGGGGTTTGGAGCAAGCCTTTAACTTATACTTTTAAAGTATTGCCTCCCTGGTACCGCACCTGGTGGTTCATACTAACTGTAGTGGCTTGTGTGGTCACACTTCTCTATTTCGTAATACGGTGGGAAAAATTCCGACGGCAATTGGTGCGTTCAGAAAAAGAAAAGGAGCTAGCTCAGATGAGACAGAAAACTGCAGAACTACAGCAACAAACAACCAAGCTGGAAATGCAGGCGCTCAGGGCACAAATGAGCCCGCATTTTATTTTCAACTCCCTTAACTCTATAAATATGTTTATTCTCGAAAATAATAAGTTGCAGGCATCCGAATATCTTTCTAAATTTTCCAGGTTGGTAAGATTGATACTTCAAAATTCCCAGGAAGCATTTATCCCGTTGGACAAGGAGTTAGAAGCCCTCCGCTTATATCTTGAACTGGAATCGCTGCGATTTGAGCAAAGATTTGATTATAGAATTATAGTAAATGATGAAGTCGATACTACCATGGTGAAAGTACCGCCGCTCATCATTCAGCCTTACGCGGAAAATGCGATATGGCATGGGCTAATGCACAAGAAGGAAAAAGGCCATCTTGACATTGAATTATACTTAAAAGGAAATTTATTGATCTGCAAAATTACCGATGATGGTATTGGAAGAAAAAAAGCGGCAGAACTAAAAAGCAAATCTTCATTAACCTATAAATCAATGGGAATGCGCATTACAGCAGACCGCATAGCTATCTTGCAACAACAGGGACTTAATAATACTTACATATCGGTAAATGATCTTGTATTTCCGGACGGCCGATCGGCCGGTACAGAAGTGCTGATCAAAGTACCTATTAGCTATGATTAAAGCTATCATTATAGATGATGAAATTCATTGCCGCAAAACATTAGGGATGTTGCTGAAAGAATATTGTCCCGATGTACA
>JANOCH010000772.1:0-2285 GCA_031412015.1 Chitinophagaceae bacterium | reverse complement strand
CATCAAGCCTGTCTGGTAAGTAAAGAACCATTCAAAATTGTCGGCATAAGTCGGAGCCTCATATTTTCCGGTTTGCTGATCCTGTCCTAATCCCAACCATTGGCCATAGAAATAAGCATGGTTTTGATCATTACTGGAATCCCAGATTCGGGGGAACAATTGTTTGTCGGCGCTTTCATAATCATATTCCCGGGCAGGACCTACCGGTATATAGCGGTCCTTGCCTTTTACATATTTCATTTCCCCTTCAATAACAACCGGGTAACCGGCGCCATCTCTTGCTACTTCGGCCGCAAAGTGAGGACCGTACACCAGCGGTGCGCTTCCGTATTGTTCACGGGCTAAGTAATATACAAGGTTGATCGGGTTGTCTACATTATTCATGTCAACCGCAGGATCAGCATTGGAGCGGATCAATGTAGTGAAATAAGCAAAATATCCGAGCATGATGAAAGCGTAACACCAGAGGGCCAGCTTTAATACACGCAATGCACCGGGCTTAAAGAAATATCCGATGACCACACCGACGCCAGCGATCAATAAAAATTTCGCGAATTTTTCCCCGCCTGACCCCACACTTGTAAAAAAGGGCAATGCGGAAAGTCCAAGAAAAAGTATGAACCAGGTTATCAGTTTGTTTTGTGAAATGGCTTTTTCTTTAAATGTCAACGCCCAGCCGATCATCGCCGCCACCGCGATAAAATAGATAGCGAACCCTGAGAAGAAAGGAAGCTTAAATGAATTAACAAAGAAAACGTCGAATATACCTGCCGCTTTCATCGAGTATTGAATAACGGCTACCTGCACAATACCCGTAATAAGACAGCCAATAAGGAAGGCAATGACCGCGCCTTTGGTAGTTACCTGGTATCGACGATAGTAATATATCATTACAATGGCAGGAATGGTCAACAGGTTCAACAAGTGAACGCCGATAGACAATCCCATCATGAAAAATAGAAAGACGATCCACCTGTCTGACCTGATCCTTGCAACAGGATCATTGCCCGCATGTTCATCGGCATGTTCCCATTTCAGCATGGCCCAAAATACCAGGGCAGTAAAGAAGGAGGATAATGCGTACACTTCACCTTCTACAGCGCTATACCAAAATGAATCACTGAAAGTATATGCGAGTGCGCCTACAACACCTGCGGCCATAGTAGTAAATAACTGGTGTTTGGTCAATTCTTCACCCACACCTACAAACATCTTGCGGGCGAAGTGAGTGATACTCCAGAAAAGAAAAGCGATAGTAGCCGCACTGGCCAATGCTGACATAAAGTTTACAGCGTTGGCAGCCGTCATGCTGTTGTCACCGAATAAAATAATAAAAAAACGGCCCAATAAAACAAATACCGGTGCGCCGGGAGGGTGTGGCAGCTGTAGCTTTTGAGCACTGGCGATAAATTCACCGGTATCCCAGAGACTACCCCTGGCTTCCCGGGTTAGCATATAGGTAGCAAGCGCAGCGAGAAATACAGCCCATCCGGTCAGGTTATTGACTTTTCTAAAGTTCATAAACAGGGTTTATTTTGAAGGAAGCAAAAATAGGGTTAAAAGTTTTGTCCGAAAGGACTCCTTCGGAGAAGTTTTCAGATTTATAACAACTTTAAAACATTGAAAACAAACCAATAAACTCCAAAGAACCATTTATTATTACCCAAACTGATCCATTTAGTTTGTTAAGCGCTGGGATCGGGCTATTCAAAATACACCCTCACCGTCTGGTAAAACAGCTGGCTTTGCAGGATACCGTCAGCTTTACCGGCTTTTTCAGAAAAGCCTTTTAACCCAAAAAGACCGGCCGCATTCCCTTTATTAATGGCTATTTCCAGGTAGCCGGCACTGTTAAAAAGAGCCAGTTTTTCACCAGGCTGTACATCTGCATACGACTCACTGACACGATCAATGACCTCATCCCTTTTAAAAACGATGCGAAAGCTCCTTCCTTTTCGTTGTTCTTCGAACTGTTCGTGGGTGATATTGACAATAACGTTCTCAAAATTGTCGATAAAAATGATCTGGCCTTCGATCCAGTTATTATCCAGCAAGGGTCTTAAATGATTTTTTTCAGTATAACTGACATCAGGCACCCCGATATTTTTAATCGATTCTCCCTGCGCCAGCTGGTTGACCACTTTTCCCATTACCCCGACACAATGCGTTGTATTCTTTATCGCCATTTTGTCCAGGGGAACTCCAATTACCATTTCTGGTTTTTCTTCCAGTATCATATTCAGGAGCCCGTTATCGGCACAAAGAAAATATTGATTGTGGTGAAA
>JANOCH010000771.1:0-13101 GCA_031412015.1 Chitinophagaceae bacterium | reverse complement strand
TTTAAATGGTAATGAATCTGAAAACGTAAAGAGTGCAGTAGTTTCGGAGGAAGGTATTTTTGTCGAATCAAAAGAAGCTCCTGTGATATTCACATTAAGTGTTTTGTTAATGCCCGGTGAATTGATTGATGAAATAAAACCATTTGACCAAATGACATTCACCTTTTCTACAGAATCAGTTGCCGCGACCCCAAAATGGAGGATATAGTCAACACTTGATTGAAACCCCCTTGATGGCATCATTTCCTGGACCTGAATTCCGGAAGAAGTAACTAAAGATATTTTTGACCCTATGGCAAACGGGTTTTGACCATTACCAGTCAGTTTAATATTGAGGTATTTAGTCTCACTATTTAAATTACGGAGATTATTTTGGTAAATGCCGGCGACATCATTGCAGTTGTTGGTGATAATATCAAGATCTCCGTCATTATCAAGATCTGCATAGGCAGCTCCTGCACTAACAACCGGGTCGCCTATTCCCCATGCTATTGATTTATTTGAAAATTTCAGATCACCTTCATTTTTAAAAATATAATTTGGGACTTTAATGGTTGGAAGTTTATTCATCCTGTTCGTCATCATTTCCTGTTGTTGCTTCGGATCTTTTTCCAAAATGATGTCAACATTGTATTTTATATAATCCATGTCTGTGTAGTCCTTCACATAGCCATTGGTAATAAAAATGTCTTTCTTTCCATCATCGTCAAAATCTGCTGCCAACGGCGCCCAACTCCAGTCGGTATTGCTGATTCCGGAATATTGTCCCACCTCATCAAAAGTTCCATCACCCCGGTTCATTTGAAGCATATTCCGGCTGTATTGTTTAAAAAATCCATAATTAAAGAGAAGCTGGAATTTGTCAAAGTTTTCTGCTCCATTGTGCATTTTTTGTAAATAATTTCCTTCAGGCAGCATGTCTAACGTGATGATATCCTGTAATCCGTCATTATCAATATCTGCCGCATCATTTCCCATACTGAATAAACTGGTGTAGGAAAACATTTCACGGCTCATTTCCTTAAAGGTTCCGTTTTTTTGATTGATAAAACAATAGTCAGCTTCATTAAAATCGTTACTGATATACAAGTCAGGCCATGTATCATCATTGAGATCACTTACGGCAACACCCAGCCCAAACGAAAGAACATTAGATGTGATACCTGCATCATCTGTAGCATTTGAATAATGACCCTTGTCATTCCGGTACAGGTGCGTACTAAAGTCGGGATTTGTTTGCTGGCGTATACCCGGTTTTTTTTGTTGACCCTGCATATATTCTTTAAGGCTATGATTGATTACTACCAGGTCTAAATCATTATCCTTATCATAATCAAAAAATGCGGCATGTGTACTGTATCCATTATCCGCTATCCCATATCTATCTGCTTGTTCAGTAAAAGTATTATCATGATTGTTGATGAATAACAGGTTTTTTCTTTTTGAAGGATCAATATCTGCACTTCTGCAAATGTAAATATCCAGCCATCCATCAGCATTAACATCGGCCATAGTTGCGCCGGTACACCATCCTTGTTTATTGGCAACTGTGCTTTTTTCGGTAATATCCTCAAATTCAAAGTTTCCTTTATTTAAGTACAACTTGTTTTTAACCATATTGCCTGTAAAAAAAATATCGGTCAGGCCATCGTTGTTAATATCCCCTACGGCGACCCCCCCGCCGTTATAGAAGTATGGATAGTTCAATACATTAAATTCTTCATCTTCCACCAAAACATTTTTAAAGTTGATGTTTGACCTGGAAGCAGAGACTTTGGTGAATAATTTATCATTGGATTGATTACAACCCGAAATTGTATATACAGAAGCAATAAAGAATAGTGGTAGTGAGAACTGGTGAAGCAGCAGGGAAAAATAGTTTAAAGGAATTGGCCTGGCCATAAGAAATAGTGTTGAGTGCATTTGATAAAAAGGTACGATATATTTTTCCCAAACAAAAAAGGTCACTTCTTATCAGGAAGTGGCCTTTTTTAGGTATTGATAATATTATTTTTCTATGGATTCCACCAGAGCTTTGTACTTGTTTTATCCGGACCGCCCAATTGTTCTACGCCCGTTTTATAGCCACCGGCGTTAACTGTAATCTCAGAGGGAGGAAAGATTAAACGCTTGACACTTGCCGCATCAGTGGAAGCGTCCGTGTTGGCATTATTAATTCTTGGGTATAGTTTGGGAAATCCTGTTCGTCTGAATTCCGCCCACGCTTCACCACTCATGGATGGGAATAAGGCAAGCCATTTCTGCGTGCCTATTTGTTCCCGCTGCACTGCTTCTGTGGTGCCAAATGCGACCGGGATAGTAGATAATGGCCCAATATCGTATGGAACAGGTCCAGAGAATGGCGCTGGAGTATTGAGGCTGGCAATATACGCAGCGGCAGCACTCCCTACTCCCCATTGTTTGAATGATTCGGTGATACCATTTTCATAACACTGTTTAGCCGTAAGTCCGCCAACATTCCAGCCATTTACTGCAGCTTCAGCCATAAGAAACCATGTTTCTGCAGCTGTAAACAGCGTATGCGGTTCTGTACCATTTGCGCCGTTTTGAAATCTTGGCACTACATTACTGTTATTATCATTGGCATTGAAAGGATCTGACATCTGAAGAATGCTGAGTCCATTGCGTATACCTTTATAAAGCCCGGTATTTTTTGCAGGTGAAAAATACATAGGCATCCTTGGATCCTGGTATCCTTTCAGGAGGCTTTCCATAGAAGCGCTCATTCTGAATTCTCCCCATTCTGATATTACACCAAGAGGATTTAGAAAAGTCGGTGGGGTAGGCTTTATGGCAGTATTGTTATCAAAGGTAGTTATTAAACCTCCAGGAGCGGCAATAGCTGCTTCGGCCTGTGTTTTTGCATTAGCCGGAGATTTTTTAGATATACGTATGGCAGCCCTTAAACGTAAACTGTTACCAAGCTTCAACCACTTTCCCAAATCTCCACCATAAATCACATCTCCTGAAGCAAAGGCTGTTTTACCCGGGTTTTGACTAAGCACTGTTGTAGCCTCAGTTAGTATTTTGAAAAAATCAGTATAAATAGATTCCTGGCTATCATAGCCAACCACATCCTGGCCATTTCCAACTTGAGAATAGGGAATAGGACCAAAAGCATCAGTCTGGGGCATGTTTATGTATACTTTCCATATTTTGGCTACCGCTTCCCTTAATGGATCTGGTGCGGCAGATGTGGGCCCTGTTTGTTTGATGATTTCTGCTAGTGTTGTTGACCCGTTTAGGAATGCTCCCCATCCACCGTTGATCCAGCGGCCAACCATCTCATTACGATCGCTTGGAAATGCCGCTTGTGTACAAGAGAAAAATTGAGCTTGTTGATCCGAGGCAAGGGATACAAGTAACTGGTATCCTCCGGCCCACTGATCCGTATTCATAAGACCAGCATATTCCGCCGTACTGAACAATTTATCAAGCTGTTTGGGGGCCAGAACTTCAATCCTTGTTCTATCGGTATTTAATTCATCAAAATCTTTCGTACATGATGACAATACTACCAGCGTGCAGAAGACTGTGACTAGATTAAAACCTGTAATGCATTTTTTCATATTAAAAGTTCTTTAAGAATTAAAAATTAAGATTTAAGTTAAATCCAAAGGTGCGGGTAAATGGCAGACTGAAAGACTCATTTCCTATATTCGCACTGTTGGTTGATACCACCAATTCAGGATCGAAACCTTCAGCTTCATTCTTGAAAAAGAAGAGGTTGCGACCGGTAAATGATATAGTGGCTCCTTTAATCGGAGTTTTTGCCATCTTACTTTGAGGTATATTATAACTCAAAACTAATTCCCTCAGCCTGATATTAGATGAAGAATAAGCGAAAATTTCACCCGCAGGCGTATTTCTTCCACCAACGTAACTCCAATATTGTTGAGCCGTAATACTAGTAGTGTTTTTTGCTCCGCTGGCAGTAACTCCATCAAAAATAAAACCATCTCTGCCGGCAACGGTTTCTGCTGCCATGCCATCTCCGAAAATATTAGCATTTGTAAAAGAGGTTATGGTTCCGCCCATCCTTGCCGAAATCAGGAAACTAAGTTCAAAATTCTTATAGGTAAAACGGTTCCCAAATCCGCCAATCCAGTCAGGCCGGCTATTTCCGATATAGACAGTTTGTCCAGCTGTTATCAACGGAACTCCATTGGTTCCAACTACAATCTGACCATTAGCTGACCTCACATAACCCCTGCTGTACATTTCGCCAAAGGGCTTTCCTTCCACGACCCTGGTCCGGGTCATAAATCCGTCATCTCCAAGTTCAAATTCAGGAGAATTTGGTGCGATAGAAATAACCTTGTTTTCATTTTTTGCATAGTTTGTATAAAACGTCCACGTGAAATCCTTGTCTTTAATTGGTGTAACATTCAGCGTTATTTCAATTCCTTTATTCTCAACATCTCCCGCATTAATGAATTTGCTGGAATAACCTGATGCAGGAGGAGTTGCCACATTAATTAGCTGGTTTTTCGAGTTTGTTTTGTAATAAGTAAAATCTGCGGTGATCCTGTTATTCAGGAAACCCAGATCAATACCAAATTCCTGGGAACTCGTAATTTCCGGCTTCAATGTGTCAACCGGATTGGTTTGACTTTTGGCAATACCGCCACCAGAACTGATTGAATAATATTCCTTAGTTTGATAAGGACCGGGGTCAATACCTGTTTCAGCAAATGAACCCCTGAGTTTAAGCAAACTGATTACATCAGGTAGTTGAATCATATCAGAAATGACAGCTGTAAGACCAGCGGATCCAAAGAAATAAGACCTGTTACTTTCCGGTAAGGCAGAAGACCAGTCATTTCTGCCGGTTAGGCTAAGCACCAGATATTTCTTGTACCCGATATCTGTACTGCCATAAAGGGAATTCTTTTTATATTCTGAAAGTCCTTCCCTGGAAGCAAGTTTGCCGGGTGCCGCATTATTGAGCGTGAAAACATTTTCATTAACAAGGGCGCTGGCAGTAGAATTTAACGAAGTAGTTCTCCAGCTTTTCATGTTGCCACCTGCATTAGCGTTAATGCTGAAATCGCCGATATTGGTATTGTAACTTAATAAGAAGTCGGTATTCGTTTCAGTATAACTGTCGGTATTTACACTGAAAGTACCTTCTTCCGCTATAACATAAGTGTTTCTAAATTTTTTGTCAATGCTGTTATTGCTATACCTGTTCAGACCGGCACGTAACAGCAGGCTTAGATTAGGCATAAACTTGTAAGTCAATGAACCTAATCCCTTAACATTATTAGCTCTGAAAGAATTAGTATTGTTGTATTTAACCCAGTAAGGGTTTTCTCCGCCATTTGATCCGGGGCGCCAGTAATTTTGCAATAACTGCCGATCAACATTATAAAACTGGTAATTGTTCTTGATATCATCTAAACCAATATCGGTTGGCAGGCGGAGAATCTGGCGATTAACATTGGCGAAGTCTTCACCTGATTTAACAAAATTATCCGTCTTCTGATCGAAGTAAGTGACTTTGGTATCAAAGGAAAGTTTATCAGACAGGTTTCCACCAACCCTGAAATTGAAATTGTGACGGAGGAATCTATTATTGTCAACAATCCCATTTCCATATATATTATTGTAGGAGAAAAAGGCGTGAATTTTTTCTCCACCGCCACTTATTCCAATCCCGTTGGTAAATGTGCTGCCAATGCTATAAAAATCTTCGAAATTGTTAGGGTGGGCTCTTAATGTGATCAATGTATCATCAGCCGGATTAATGCTCCAGTTTCTTACTGTTTGCCCCGTGATTTTAGCCCCCCAGGCGACTTCGGCATTTGATAAATATTGCCCGCTGCTGCCTCGGGAATACTCATTCTGAAAGTCGCGGAGATTCACAACTTTTTCCGCCTGGTAACTACTATTAAATGTTATCGCAAGTGCTTTTCCGGCAGCACCTTTTTTAGTGGTAATAATAATAGCGCCATTTGCTGCATCGCTTCCATATAGTGCAGAGGCAGACGATCCTTTCAGCACATTCATAGAAGCTATATCATCAGGGTTTAGCGAACCCATATCACCTGGAATACCATCGATAATAATCAAAGCCTGGCTCTGATTGGGATTGTTAATTGATCTGTCACCCCTAAGGACTATCCGGACACTTGATCCGACCCCCTGGGAGGACCGGACTACATCCAAACCAGCGACTTTCCCGGATAATGAATTGGCGACGTTTGTTTCCCGGGCTTTTGTCAAATCTTTTGTTTCCACCGTCTGGGTTGCATAATTCAGGCTTTTTTTGGTTTTAGTAATGCCCAAAGCGGTTACCACTACCTCTCCCAACTGCTGGGCTTCCTCACTCAGATTGACCACGATACTATTCTGGGTTGCTTCCACAACCTGATCTGTAGAAGTGAAACCAACAGATGATACCTGCAAGGTAACTCTGCCCGTAGGCGCCTGGATCGAAAAAGATCCATCCGCTGCCGTGGATGTCGCCGTTGTAGTACCTTTTACGGTTATTGTTGCGCTGGCTATGCCAGCATTATCTTTAATACCGACTACCTTACCGGTAATCGTTCGGTTTTGCGCCAATAAAACCGTTCCGAACAGCAGGCAGAGACCAAACAGTAAAATTTTAGGATTTAACATAAGCAGAAGTTTTATTTAATGATCGAAGCAGATTGGAGTAATAGTAGCAATTCAATCAATAAATCCCGAAATTTTTTTTTAAAAAATTCCACTTCATCTCCCGCAAGTAGTCATGATTCAGTGATTGCCACCTAAATATGACATTATTTTTCCAATTTTGCTGCAAACTCATTTTTAAAAAATAAGGGTTTTCCAGTGCAACCGTTTGCAATATTCATGCAAGCGTTTGCGTAACTTTTCCGGTAACTCCCATATTTATTACTAAGTTGTAAGATGGAAAATAATTTGCCGACATTGAAGGAAATTGCAAAACAGTTGAATGTTTCTATCTCTACTGTCTCCCGCGCATTGCACAATCATCGCAGTATCGGGCTCAGGACCAAGACGCAGGTGCAGGAACTGGCTAAGCAATTAAATTACGAGCCCAACCAGACCGCTATTTTTTTTCAACAGCGCAAAACGTTTACGATTGGTGTTATCCTGCCTGAGTTGTCCGAAGCATTTTTCTCTTCGGCGATCAGTGGCATAGAAGATTGTGCTTATAAGAACAAGTATACCGTATTATTGGGGCAATCGCATGACAGCGAGGAAAAGGAACAACTGCTGATCGAAAGCATGAAAAATCATCGCGTCGACGGTCTCTTGATTTCTATTGCCAAAAATACTTCCCACTATGAACATTTTGAAAGCCTGAAAAGATATAACATCCCGGTAGTTTTTTTTGACAGGATACCGGATATGCCCAACATACATTACGTGGCCTGCAATCTTGTTTCGGGAACCATACAGGCTATTAATTTTCTTTTCAAGAAAGGGCATCGCGTGGTGGGCATGATCAACGGCCCTGAAAAATTATATGCAAGCCAGGAGAGAAGAGAAGGTTATATACAGGCCATGACAAAAAGCCGTTTAAAATTTGACCCTTCGCTTATCGTTAATACTAACCTGGATACCGCCAGTATTTTCGCAGCTACTAAAGAACTGCTTTCATCCAAGAGAAAGCCTACTGCCATTGTTACTTTTAATGACTATGTAGCGTTAGATGCCGTCAAATATGCACTGTCTCAAAAACTACGCATCAATAAAGATATTTGTTTTGTAAGCTATGCCAACCAGCCCTGGAATAATTATACGACTTTTCCGCCTTTAGCATCAGTGGAACAATTTCCGTATTTGCAGGGGCAAAAGGCAGCGGAAACTTTATTGGAACTGTTTCACAAAAAAGAATCTGACAAAGAAAATAACCACACCTATTATAAAATTATCCTTGAATCGCAATTAGTGCTGAATCGTAATAAATAAGTTGCTGTAGCCAACTCATCGCGTTGTTTTGAAAATGCATTTTTTGTTTCTCCTTTTCAATTTTAACAATAGGAACCAGCGAAAAAAATAATTGTTATCCGGTTTGTATCATGGCTGCCCGGTTCCTGTTTTTTACCTTTGTTGAGGCCTTTTTTTCTGGATATTTCATTTTTACAGGAGGTGGCTGCAAAAATTTTTATTTGCGCTCCGTTGAATTTTTACGCAACCTGGCGGGAATGCTGCAAACGGCTCCAACCCATCCAAATTCTCTTGCCCGTCCGGGATCAATCATTTTGAACAAACGCTTGATAAATGGATCTAATCATCTTTACTATACTTTACATTCAAAATGTAAAACGATGCAGGAGAAATTTGAGGACAGCGTCGCTATCGTTACCGGTGCAGCTTCAGGTTTAGGACTGGCGATTGCAAAAAAACTAGCTCAATGCAAACTAAGGCTGGCATTATTCGACTCGAATGAAGAACTGTTGTTACGAACAAAGCATTTGTTTCAAACAGAAGTTAAACTATATGCTGTCGATGTGACATCAGAATACGCCGTGAAAAAGGCCGTTGATGAAGCTGGCAATCATTTTGGTTCTATTGATATACTGGTAAACAGCGCCGGGGTTACGGGAAAGACAAATATCAAAAGCCATGAGGTTGAGTATGCCGATTTGAAATCTGTTTTTGATGTAAATTTTACAGGGAGTTTCTTTACTTCCAAACAGGTGCTGCCCTGGATGCTGAGAATTAATTACGGTCGTATTCTACATATCGCCTCAATCGCGGGAAAGGAAGGCAACGCAGGGATGCTGGCGTATTCGGCATCGAAAGCAGCGGTAATCGCCATGGCCAAGGTGCAGGGAAAGGAGTATGCAGAATGCAATATCACGATTAATGCGCTGGCGCCGGCAGTAATCAAAACTCCATTTTTAGATGACATACCACCGGAACAAATAAAATATATGACAGATAAAATCCCTATGAAGCGATGTGGAACATTGGAAGAGGCTGCAAGTATGGCGGTTTTCATCGTATCGCCGGAAAACAGTTTTTGCACGGGTTTTACTTTTGATCTGTCCGGTGGCCGGGCTACCTATTAATAGACAGATAAGAAGATTACCAGGATCATGGAGAATACCAATGTAACCAGTATTTAACGATAATATTAAAATCAAGCTTATGAATAATTCTTTTGACACCAGAGCCATAAGTATCGGAGTGGTAGGATTGGGTTTGATGGGTTGCAGCATCACTACTTGTTTGTTAATTGCAGAACACCCCGTAGTGGCAGTGGCGCCGATACCTGATGATTTGAAGAATGCAAAGAATCGTATCCTTGAACATCTTCGGAAATCGCTCGAGGAGGGTCTTGTTAATAAATTACCCGAATATTATCTTGGTCATCTTACCATAACGGAAGATTATAGTTTATTAAAAGATTGCAGGCTTGTCATTGAGTGTACGATCGAGAACATCGATATAAAAAGATCTGTATACAACAAGATTGAGCAGGTTATTGCAACGGATGCATTGCTGACAAGCAATACATCGGCTATACCGATCAGTATCTTACAAAAAGAAACGCATCATCCCGATCGTTTTTTGGGGCTGCATTGGACGGAACCTTCGCACACCACAAGATTTCTTGAAGTAATATGTGGCGATTTAAGCGACATGGCTAAAGCGGAATATTTGTATGATTTATCGCATCAATGGGGAAAAGAACCGATCCTCGTTCGAAAAGATATTCGTGGATTCATCACTAACCGGCTCATGTATGCTATGTACAGGGAAGCATTTTATCTTGTGGAAAATGGGTATGCCACTGTTGAGGACGTAGACAGGTCCTGTCGTAATAATGCAGGTTATTTTATGACTCTGGTGGGTGTTTTCCGTTGGATGGATTTGACGGGAGTGCCTGCCTACCATACCGTAATGAAGGACTTGTTTCCTACCCTTAACAATAGTACAGCAGTTCCTAAACTGATTGATGATATAGTAAAAAAGGGTGGTAAGGGAGTAGCGAATGCACACGGCTTCTACGAATACACAGAAGAAGAAGCCCGGCTCTGGGAGGAAACATACAAGGATTTTAGTTATGAAATAAGAAAGCTTGCCTTGAAATATCCTGCAGATGTGATAAAGAAAAAGTTGAGCGACAGGAATAAAAATGAAAATGGTGAAATGAACCATTAGGAATGAAAGCAACAGGAGATCAGAAGACGCATATTCCACCATTCCTGTACGAATTCGAAGGCCGTTTTATACCATCGTAAACCAGCAAATATGAGACACCTGATTTTTTTATCGATATTAATTACTATTAACGTTGGTATAGCTTTTAGCCAGGCAGCAGGCGAGTCGCCGGAACCTACTCCCTTACTGGTAAAAAAATGCCCTGACTTTAATCTGACAGGAACAGGCGATAATACTGAATGGACCAGGGCCGAATGGAATTATTTGACCAAACTTGATTCAGGAGGCAAGAGCTATACCAGTAAATTTAAAATTCTATATTCTGAGAAAGGCATCTATGTTCTTTTTTACGGCGATGATGATAAGATCTCTACTCAATTCGATAAAGACTTCGGAGATCTTTTTAAAGGCGATGTTTTCGAAGTTTTTTTTCATACGGATCCCAAAACACCTATATATCTTGAGTATGAGGTCAACCAGTTAAATAAAGAACTTGTATTGCTGGTCCCCAGTATTAATGGAAAGGCTTATGGCTGGATTCCATGGCAGTATAAAAAAAACAGGCGTATCAAAAAAAGGATAAATGTAGTGGGCGAAAAGAAAATCGCAAATGGCGCAATTATCTCCTGGACTGCCGAACTTTTTTTTCCTTATGTTTTGTTCAATCCACTGAACAATGTTCCGCCTGCCAGTGGAACCTTTTGGAATGCCAATTTTTACCGGCTTGACTATGATACCGGCAAGATGATAAAGTGGGCCTGGGGCCCGGTTCAAAATTCATTTCATGAATTAGAAAGATTCCGTGTTGTCAAATTCGAATAACTTTTTTTGGTTCCTGTTTCGTGAAAAAAACGACAGAACGGTTCGCATCCCGTAATGTTTTTCCAAAAACTGAAAGCCAAACAGAATTTTCACCATATTTCTGTTTATTCAGTAATTATGGTGTTTAACACAAGTAAGTCTTCAAAAAGGTTCGACTTTTGTCCGGTAACCTCCACTATTATTTCTACTATAAAGCCCTTTATTTCAAAGGGTTTTATCATTTTATCCTATATATGTTCCCTTACCTGACGTGTAACCTCAAAATTGGGTCAGGAATGGGTCACAAAAATTCAAAAGGGTCAGTGTCGGTAGTAAATGACAGTAATAGAATAAGGCTCAGTCTGTCACGAGAAAGGTTTTTTCACAAACTGTCGTTGTAGGTCACCCTGTTTCGGTATTCCGTACATATTTGAACACCCAGGATTTTGCCTTGCTGCCCGAGGCTATTTATAGCACATTGCAAGGCACATAAAAACCAGACACGAATCCAACTTTGCAAAGAGCTAAAAATGCCAACGCAGAATCCACCCACCCCGGGCTGACGAAATTCTTATATACTTTACTTTAAACATCAACAAGAAATCAACCACCAACTATCTGGTTGCAATCAGAACAGCGTCACCATCCGACATTCAAGCCCTCATTAAGGGCATGATTGTATTTTTTCAGATTGAAAGAATACAGGTAAGGGGATTTATGCGGCACACCTTTTTTAGTTTCTGTTAAACGCTGTAGTATCTGGAAGCCCAGAATTTTTCGCTGAAAATTTCTTCTGTCCAGTTTTTTGTCAAGAATGGTTTCGTATAATTTCTGAAGCTCCGGCATGGTAAATTTTTCCGGCAATAAATTATATCCTATAGGCTGATAGTTTAATTGCATGCGCAATGTTGCAAGGGCTTTATCAAGAATTTTCCTGTGATCCAGGATCAATGAAGGTACCTTAAGTATATCCCACCATATGCATTTTTCGGATAAAGTATCGGGCGCCGGGCTTACTTTCGAAAATTCCACCAATGCGTAATATCCAATGGTAACAAACCTTTGCAGTATCCAAAGATCTTCAGTTACATTGATGCCATCCTTTTTCAGGTCCTGCAGATGAAATTCTTTTTCGGACCGCTCCGGTTCTCCAAAAACATGAAATTGCTGCAGAAAAATTTCATTTAAGCCTGTTCTTTCTTTCAGTACCCTATAGGCAGCAGCATCGGTTGGCTCATCCTTACCAATAAACCCCCCCGGCAGTGCCCACATATTCAGGTGGCGGTGTTTAAGCAATAATACCTTTAGCAGATTTTCATGAAAACCAAAAATCACGCAATCTACTGACAAAGAAGGAAGAAAATTGTATTCCCCTGCATTCAATAATGCGCTTATTGATTCATTCTTTTTCATATAAAACCCAGGAACTAAATTATTCAATCTCCTAAAAAATTAATTTTTTTTGGTAAATCTAAGAAATTATCTACATTGTGTCAACATGACGCAATGAAAAGCGTTCTCTCTTTAAAAACGAATTGCATGAAATTGCCTGCTTACAAAATCAATCCTTCCGGGTTTTATTACCATTGTTTATTTATTGTTTTATGTAGTGCAGCAAAAATCGCTGGCATCCCTTTTATGACTGCATTAAAGAGATGAGGATAATGAAGGTGAAAAAAGATGAGTATTGACCGATTCAGAGAACAAAGGAAATCAATCCGTAATTATTTCCAGCACTCGTTCCCTATAAATGCTGACCAGACCACGTAATTATTCTTGTATCGGCGCCATGCCTTTGCAAAAAATATCGCCGCGGGAAAACAAATAAACTAACTGTCACTATCAGCAGAGCTACAATAAGGTTTAAATAATAAAATATACAATTTATGAGAAAGTCTGTTTTTGCTTTTACCCTTTTTTTATTTACAACGGCGATATCTGCGCAGGAAAGCATGATAAAAATAAAGGAAGGTCCCGATGGCATTAAACTGTCTGTGAATGGAAAAGATTTCTTCATTAATGGCATGAACTGGGATTATTTTCCTATTGGAACCAATTACTCCTATAGTTTATGGCATTAATGAAGAAATCTTTTCCATTCACAGACAGTTTAATGCCATCGGGACCTTCCTTTATTTTTATCATGCTTTC
>JANOCH010000770.1:0-4219 GCA_031412015.1 Chitinophagaceae bacterium | reverse complement strand
CGTTCCTGAAATAGTAAAATTGTTGTTGCTCCGGATGTAATGCAACAATATGCACCCATTCATTATTATACCACTCAAATACTTCCGGTGATGATTGTATTGCTTTCAAAACGATTTCCGGTTTGTGCTCGACGATGACCAGTAACCTTACGGGATCATGCACCTCGATCATTTGCCAGGGCAGACCGGGCCGTAGATCACCATCGCTGCTATTGGCCACTCCAAACAAACCCATTACATTATGCGGAAGTTTGGTACCGGCTCCCATCTTAATATTATCTACTCTTGAAAAATAATACTCGAGATTAATACCGCCACACACCAGGCCAATGGGCCGCATTACCGCCGATAAAATGGCTCCATCTGCGTCGGTAGTATGATCGTAACTATTGAGAAATGCACGGCGGTCCAAAAACAAACCTTTAGTTATTTTCCTTCTACCGATAATAGCCAGCGTATTGGTACCATGTCCCAACTCAGGCCGTGGTTCAAACAAAGAAACCGAACGGCTATGAATGGCCTTGCGAACCTGCTCTAATTGCTGTTTGGTATTAATAGAGGCAAAACGCCGGCTTCTTTCTTTTGCATTCAGGTTCAAAGCCGTTTCAAAATTTTGTATGTTGATGACATGGGCATTTCTATTTTCCGCAGTTAAAATATCTTCATCATACCAGGCCATTACATCCGCCGCCGTGTCATGCATACAACCCACAAACTGTATGGTCCCAGGGATCAAAATCCCCTTTACCGCCAATTGCTCCCTTATCTTTTTATGATTTAATATAAATGCCTGCGTTCTTGCATTGGTAGCGCCGGGTCTTCCGCTGCAGGCGCCGCAATCATGTGCTCCATGATGCGGATTGTTGGCGCTGCTGCTACCATGCGCTACAATATAAACGATAGGTGCAAAATTTTTCACCAACCCAATACCTCTTAAAAAACCCTCGGCCCTCGTTAGCATTTCATCAATCGTGTAGCCTATCTGTAATCCATTCTCGATATCTGAAGGGCTTTTATTCTCAATGGTCAGCTTCGATTGTTTGTCCATGTGCCCATAGGCATTGGAGATCGCCGGGCTCATTTTTGGCCTAAACAACATTTGTAATTTTTTTACAAAGGCCCAAAAACCAAAACCAATACTTAAGAAAAAACCGGATAAAATTCCGTGTGTGTATTTAGTATAGATCAGCTCCTCTTTTTGCAATGATTTCGCATCAGTCTCTTTGATCAGGTATTTGGGTGTTACCGGAGCCGGACAAAGTTTATCATAAAACTTACTACCCTGTTGCAGAAAATAAAATTCCACGCCAAAAAAACCGGGGGCGCCAAAGGTTTCAGCGCTTCTATCCACCGCTTCAATATGCCGGCGTATGGAGTCTTCTCTTTCGTCAATGCAAAAAATAGCCTGGAGTGTTGGAGCATCTTTCGTTACTTGAATTGTTTTATCAACTCCGTTATGTTTAGCTTCCCTTTTTTCATTGGCCAGTAGTATTCCTTTTAATACCGAATCATAATAACTCCATTCAAAGGCATCCTGCCATAATTCTACCACTTCAGCGAATTCCGTTTTAGGAACATCTGCCAATAAGTCCAGCGGTGGCGCAGTTACACTTTCAGTCAATGGTCGCCAATCATTACCTAGGGCATGATTTAATGCATCCAGCTCCAGCAATAGTTCAAACTCCAGTAATTCCTTAAGTGTTATTTGCTTCCTGTCGAGCAGGGTTTGCGGATTATCTTCTACGGCGCTTACAAACCCACTCCATCCGTGATGGGCAAATTGCTGGTCGAATAAATACTGTTCAAAGTATTCCTCTTTACCAACTATAGTTTGCAACAGCTCTTTGATGGAATAATTACCCGACAAAAATTTCTGCCTGACCGCTTTTGTTTTAAAGAAACTGACAAAGCTTTTTTGCTCCAATTCTTTAATACTATCTATAAAAGCTTTGCTAACAACAGGAAAACCGTCAATAGCGATCCCCTGGTCCAAAAAACCACAGAGGATACGAAACAATAACGGATGAACTTTATTGTCAAGGTCCAGATGATAAACATCCTTCCAATGTTTACGAAGTCGCCCTATCCGCGGATAGTTGATGGTATCATACCCTTTATTGATCAATTTTACTTTCCATTCACCTACGGCTTCTATTCCCTTTTTTTGAGCGATCACCATGTGAAGCACATCCTCCCGGATTCGCCCGGTAGTATGCATCTCCCTGTATTCTGACAACTGCAAATGCACCTGGAATCCAAAAATCTTTGACGCCTTAAAAATGGCATCATAAAATTTCATGTGCTGAAAAGCATGCAGTGAATTGTGATGAATAAAATCTTTTAATGCCTGTTGCGATGGCAGGTAGTGCTTTAGCTCATGCAGTACATATTGTTCTTCAAAATCGCTCATGGAAAAAATTTTTAATGTACTGATTGAACCTGCTGTTGATTTTCTATGTTGTACTTTTCCCTGAACCCTTCCAGTTTAACATCAATTTTCTTCAACGGCGCCTTGATATCCCTGAATTCTTTTATCAATTCAAGCACATCGTAATCAATATATTTGGTGCTGGATGCGTCAATGACCACCTTGCTATTCTCCGGCATGTGATCCAGTGTTTGCCTGATGGAAGCTTTATTTAAAAAGGATACCTCTTCTGATAATTTTATTTTGATGATATCGCCTTCCTTATACTTATCCTGATGGAAATAATAGGAATTCTTCAGGTTACCGTGAAGGATAGCCCCGGTTGCGGCTACTATTCCCGCTATAACCCCAATGATCAGCCCTTTACCACTAAATGGATGATACACGTCAAAAAGATCGATAGCGATAATAACTATTACTGTAACTATGAAAGGTATGAACTGGTATTTTCCCGCCTTCCAAAAATTTATAAATACGGAAGGCTTTGCCAGCTTATACCCTGTTAGAATGAGAACAGCAGCTAATGCCGACAAAGGTATTTTATTAAGCAATGTTGGAATCATTACAATGGAAACAAGCAACAGGATGCCATGAATGATAGTAGAAAGTTTCGACTTAGCACCGGAATTTACATTCGCACTGCTTCTGACGATTACGCTCGTGACCGGTAAGCCGCCAATTAACCCGGCAATAGAATTGCCAATACCCTGTGCGAATAATTCACGGTTTGTATTCGTTACCCGGCGTTCCGCGTCAAGGTTGTCAATCGCTTCAATACTCAGTAAGGTTTCTAAAGATGCGATCAATGCGATGACGATACCATAAACGATGACGCTACCGTTTAAAAATCCATTAAAGTCAGGCAATGTAAAAAAGCTAAAAAACTCATTAGCGCTTCCTGCTACTTTGATCTGTACGAGATGCTCATTCAGCACGGCAAGCTCACTTCCTGTTTTGATCCAGATCTCATTAATAGCTAACGCCACTATCACTGCTACCAATGCCCCGGGGACAAATTTTACTCTTTTCTTAATAAAGGGTTTGTCCCAAACGATCATGATGATAACGGACAAGAGGCAAAGAATAAAAACTCCTACTTCTATATGGTGCAGCGGTTGTAATAACTCATGCATATTTTCTTGACCAAAAGGAAATAATTCGGTGATATTTCCTTTCTCATCTTTATCATATCCGAAAGCATGCGGTATTTGTTTAGCGATAATTAATATACCAATGCTGGTAAGCATTCCCTTAATAACACTACCGGGAATATAGTTTGCAATGCCCCCCAGCTTTAAAACACCCAACAAAATTTGCAAGATGCCGGCTATCAATACAGCGCATAAAAACAAACTGTAATCGCCAATAGACGTGATGGCCCCGAATACCAATGCGGCAAGACCGGCAGCGGGCCCGCTTACGCTCAGGGATGAGCTGCTTAACGATCCAATGATAATGCCCCCGATAATACCCGAAATTATACCACTAAAGAAGGGAGCTCCCGACGCCAGGGCAATGCCAAGGCAAAGTGGTAAGGCTACCAAAAAAACAACTAGGCCGGATGGCAGATCTGATTTTAAAAAACTAGTATTCGGTTTCATCTGAATATAATGTATGGGTTGTGTCGTTTTAAAAATTTGGGCCACCCCGTTATCTCCGGGATGGCCCAATTTAGATACGTAAATCTTATCTGGTTACCAACTCTTTTTCTTCCTTTCTTCTTTTGGTTAAATTCTTGAAGAAATCCACCTGGCCGTTCTCGTCATTGTATACAGCTCCCACTATTCCGAT
>JANOCH010000769.1:0-3786 GCA_031412015.1 Chitinophagaceae bacterium | reverse complement strand
ATCCCAGTTTCTTCGACCTGTCCGTATCGATCAATCCGCGTATCTCTATCTCATCTCCCCAGCCCCTGAAATTGTCTTCACTCAATGCCAGCGACAGACTGTTGGAGCTGTGTATCCTGAAACTTCCCCCAATAGAAAGTACATCCTTGGAAAGTACAAGTATGTCCACCGAGTCCCTGCTTCCTCTTACGGGTATGACCCTGATATTCGCATCCTGCAAAAAGGGAAGATCACGAAGATGTTTTTCATTATCGCCTAACAAAAAAGGGGACAATTTTTCCCGCTCTGAAAAAAACAAATTATTCCTGATCACATATTCCCTCGTATCCCGGTGAAGATTATTGGCCAGGCGTTTCAGCTTTTCGGTTGTTCGCTGGGATGTATCGGCAATAGGAACGCCAAATTCAAGCGTTTGAACTCTTATATTCCGTATCACCCTGTCTTTGTAGGGTTGAAATGGAAGATCGTTTCGTTGCAAAGTCGTGTTGATCTCTCTCACGGTATCCGTCAGCAGGCTTTTAGCCAATTGCCCGATAATACCTTTTTGTCGCAGCAGTATACTATCCAGTGTTATTCTTTGATTATTCCCGTTCTGAGCAAATAGGTGAAGATCCGCGGATAATAGAAAAGCTACCAGGAAAAGAGTAAGAACGTATTTGCATGGGTGCATCGTAGCTTTTATTTTTCATTTGCAAAACAAGTGCCACCTGCAATTTAGGTTATAGCTGATAAACAATGCTGTTAATATGCAGTAAAAGCGCCACCAGTTTATCAGTAAAAAATATTTTCAAATTTTGGAATTTATTAATTGAAAAAGCCACAACTTAAATAGCGGGCTTTTAACAACAACTTTCAATCCTTGATAAGTCCAATCAGTTTTGTCAGGATGAGCTTTTTTCATTTACTTTGCGGCCGCAATTGGCCCGGTAGCTCAGTTGAATAGAGCAACTGCCTTCTAAGCAGTAGGTCATTGGTTTGAATCCAATCCGGGTCACAAAAAGTGGGGTCAATCTGGCCCTGCTTTTTTATTTTTACCAAAATTCCAATTATGGATGTCAAAATAGAAGACTCCTGGAAAGAAATATTGAAACAAGAGTTTGACAAGCCTTATTTTCAACAGATTCCTTTACATCTGAAAACGGAGAAATCGCAGGGAAAGACCATTTACCCTCCGGGTAGGCTCATTTTTAACGCGTTTAACACTACACCCATTGATAAAATAAAAGTGGTGATCATTGGACAGGATCCCTACCATGGACCCAACCAGGCACATGGTCTGTGTTTTTCCGTACAAAATGGCGTACCACCGCCACCTTCACTGATCAATATTTTCAAAGAATTGCAGGATGATATCGGGATGGCGATCCCCTGTCATGGCAACCTGACCAAATGGGCCGAACAAGGAGTTTTTCTGTTGAATGCATCCCTGACTGTTCGCGCCGGAGAACCCATGAGTCATTCAAAAATCGGCTGGGCCAACTTTACCGATTCCGTGATCAAAAAAATATCCGATCATAATAAACATGTCGTCTTTTTGTTGTGGGGAAAATTCGCACAGGATAAAAGAATACTGATAGATGAGATAAAGCACCTGATTTTAAAATCAGCACATCCCTCTCCTCTTTCAGCGTATGCGGGTTTTTTCGGGTGCAAACATTTTTCAAAAGCAAATGCCTATCTTATCAGCAAGGGAATTGACCCCGTTGACTGGAGTCTATAATTTACAAGCCAAATTTTTTTATTCAATTGACAACGTATGATACCACCCGATTTGATACTTGAAACCAACAAAGTTATTCTGCGTCCCCTGGCGGAAGATGATTATGCGACCATCCTGGATATCGCCAAACAGGATGAAGACATGTGGTATTACTTCTCCTTTAACCTGGGTGATGAAGAACAATTGAAAAATTGGATGGCCATAGCCTTCAAGGATAAAAAAGCAGAAACAAGAAGACCTTTTGTCATTATTGAAAAAAGCACCGGGTTGGTGGCCGGCAGTAGCAGCATGGGTAATATTTCTTATCATGACCGCCGGCTGGAGATCGGTTGGAGCTGGTTGGGAACAAAGTTTCGAAGTACCGGTATTAACCGTCATGCCAAATATTGCATGATGAAGTATGCTTTCGATACAATAGACTTTGAGCGGGTTGAATTTAAAACCGATGTACAAAACGCAAGGGCACGGAAGGGGTTGCAAAATGTTGGCGGCATTGAAGAAGGTATTTTACGCAGCCATATGCAGATGTGGAATAACCGCAGGCGAACCTCCATTTATTATAGTGTATTAAAAGATGAATGGCCGGGTTTGAAACAAACTAACTTTAAAGAAATGGAGGAAAGCTTCAGGGTTGTATAGTTACTGCTGACTGTTAATTCAAACGGCAACAACTCACATCAACTCATCATCTTTTCAACTTGTCAGCTGCATGAACTTTATAAAAGCAATAGCAGGGCGTATCTGGGCGGTATGGGGAATGATAAGTTTTGTCATCACCTTTCTTGTCATTTTTCTACCTTCTATGGTCACTTATCTTTTACCCGATCCGAAGGGCGCCACAGTATTTACCAATATCGCCAGGTTATGGATGCGTGTTTGGTTAACGCTGGTCGCCTGTCCATTGAAAATAAAAGGTAAAGATCATTTTGCCAAAGGCAAGCCTTATATTGTTACCTGCAATCATAATTCCTTATTGGATATTCCGATCTCCTCTCCCTTTATTCCCGGCGCCAATAAAACGATCGCCAAAACATCGTTTGCCAGGATCCCTTTGTTTGGATGGTTCTACCGCAAAGGATCAGTGCTCGTAGACAGAAACAGTGATGCAAGCCGTCGAAAAAGTTTTGAGGATATGAAAGAAGTGTTGAAAAAAGGAATGCACATGTGTATTTATCCTGAAGGAACCCGTAACCGCAGCCATGAACCATTGAAAAAATTTTATGATGGCGCCTTTAAGCTTGCTATTGAAACACAAACTCCCATTATCCCCTCGCTGATCTTTAATACCAGGAAGGCATTGCCTGTTACCAAAGCGTTTTATTTTATCCCTCATTCATTAGAAATGCATTTCCTCGAACCCATCGATCCGGAAGGTTTGACCTCTGAAACATTGAAGGAAAAGGTATTTACAACCATGAAAGACTACTATGTTCAGTATAGTCGTTAATATCCCGTATAGAATGATCGGGTGCGATTGATCCGAAGATCCTGCAGTATGCCCGACTTGGGACTAACCGTAAAATTAAAAAATCGATAAGGGCCCACAGGCGTTACATTGATGGACATCTGCCAGCAATGCATTTCCCTGGCAATAGACATCGTGAATGTTTGCAGCTTCTTTGTGTCAAAATCATAATAACCATTTACACTGAAATTCCATTTAGGCGTAAGGCTGAAGCTTCCGCTGAAGTTGGCGCTTGATCTTACTGTCTTTGTAAATCCGCTATAGTCAGCATTAAACTGTTCCTGGAAGTATAAGGAATACGAAAGACTTACCTGCCATGGAATATTGAAGTCGACAAACTCCGCAGGATTCTGGCGCATATACTCCAGCAAGCGTTGTTTATCTCCGGCGAGTACAGGGTCATTCAGCTCCTGGTTCATCTGGTCCTTCTTCTGTTTGTCTTTTTGCTCGTCCTTGGGTTTGCTTTGAAAGGAAGTAGAAAAAGAAATACTTCCGGAAGAGAGTCTTCCAAGATTCAGTTTGCCCCCCTGCCACGCATATTCATCTATATCCTGGCCCAAGGTATCCGTTTTGTACGGATCCAATACACCGCTTGCATTGA
>JANOCH010000768.1:0-6736 GCA_031412015.1 Chitinophagaceae bacterium | reverse complement strand
CAACTGCCATCACAAATAGGTGGAGTTGAAAATATAGGTCGTTATAGTTTTCCCGGCGCTGTGGATCCCAACCGGCAGATGCCAACTCCTGGTCATGCTTTTGATGAAGAAGATGCATTAGATCATGCGGGCAGAAAAATAGAAAATGAAAACTCATTTTTGCTTGAACTGATCGATCAATACCGTCCGCAACGGATCGTCAACCTTCATGCTATCCGTGATACCAGTTATGCAGGTGTATTTGCTGATCCGCGAACCAATGAAAAGGGAATCGCATTAGGTTATGAAACGGACAGCATGCTTGCGGTGACGATCGCCCAACATATAAAACAACACGGGGGGCATATTCCGGGCAATTGTTTACAAAAAAAACCCACGGCCCTCTATTATAAAGATCCGGCACCGGCTCCCGCAGGTTCTTTACAGAAAAGAAATTTTTCCGGATCAGCATTGCCCGGCAAAAGAGGCGGTGGCGTATCGTTGGGCACCTGGGCTTCTACTGCGGTAGTCGATGAGGAGAATACCTTCAAAAACAGGGATGCGATAAGAATTCTTACGATCGAATTTCCAGGCGGTAAAAGACCATCAGATTATTCCTTAAAAAATGAACAGGTATATTACCAGCAACAAGTTGATTTGTACGCAGCGGCTTTGAAAAGTGTTTTCCTGGGTGATTATTTTATTGAAGAAAATTAAATTTGATATAATCCACCGGAACAAACCTATTCTTTTTTTTACTTTATTTTCCGTAGGAACATCTGGTGGGTAAAATATACCAACCAAGGATGCCACGTTCCGTAGGAACGTTTGGTGCTAAATCCAATCGTCCAATAATGGTGACACTATCACCAGACGTTCCTAGGGAACGCTAAAATCCAGCCAATTCATTTTTTTACCCCCCAAACGTCCCTCCGGGACGATAAGATTTTGTGAAATCCAAAAGTTTACAGCTGCGTGAATCTGTATTTTCCAAAAGTTGGAATCATTACGTCTTATATCCATGTGGCAATAATAAAGTCATACTTTCCGAGCGATAACGACTGGTTTCAAACTTCAAACCTGAAGACAACAATTCATCCGCCGATAGCTACAATCCAATCAACCCAGCATTGCTTACGCCTTTTGACTGCTCTATTTTGCATCCACATTTATAAAACACTCATCATGGAAATCAAGATCACTTTGTTCATCACACTGCTGCTGTATGCGTTTGTTATCAGCCAGAGTTTCTTTTACATCCTGGCCATGTCCAGCACCTTGAAGAAAATGCAGGCAGGAACTTATATTGAAACCAGGAATTTGCTCACACAAAATCTACGGGCACCTCTGCAACTGGTGTATTATACGGCCCTGGGAGCTACATTATTACTAACAGCTTTTTGTGTTGTTAACCCAGGCGGCTGGTTGTTCATCACTTCCCTGATCGCATTGATAGCTTTGCTCGCCGATGTTCTGCTGGCCATAAAAGGAAACATTCCTCTGAACAATTATATTAATAGCTGGACCACCAATAACTATCCCGAAAACTGGAAACAGTATCGTTCCAAATGGTTCAATCTTTATCATATCAGGCAGGCTTTAAATATTACGGGCTTTATCAGCCTGCTGGCAGGGCTAATATTCGGTATGTAATTAAACCTTATCCACTTTTAAAAATAATGAAATGAAAAAGTCAATTTTTATTCTCACGGCGCTTGCCGCGGTAGCAACAGCTTCAATAACATTTGTATCCTGCAACAGCAAGGCTAATGCAAAAGACGGTATCAGCGAAGTCGTGATCAGCCAGGACAGCCTGATCAAACGCGGTAGCTATTTGGTTAACGCTATGGGTTGTGATGATTGTCATTCACCCAAAAAATTCGGCCCGCAAGGGATGGACCTTGATATGGAGCACCGCTTTGGTGGTCACCTTGCCGGCAGCAAACTGGGCAAAGCTAATACCTCCGTTATGAAAGATGGATACATGCTGTTTGCTTTGGACCTGACATCTGCTGTGGGTCCCTGGGGTCAGTCCTATGCAGCGAATATCAGTTCTGATGCCACCGGGATCGGCAACTGGACGGAAGAACAATTTTTCCGCGCCATTCGTGAAGGCAAATCAAAAGGTTTAAAAGAAAGCCGGCCATTGCTTCCACCGATGCCATGGTTTGTTTACAAAAATCTAAACGATACTGACATTAAATCCATCTTCGCTTTCCTGAAAACAACCAAGCCGGTAGAGAACCGTGTGCCAGGTCCCAAAACAATGGCCGAATTGAACTAGATTATAACAGCGTCAACACTTAATCATGAAACAGAAAATCGAGATCGCCGCTTTCCTTGCTATTTGCATCATGGTCATAACCTTCGCCATCAAAGCAGGCAAGCATCATGAAAATTGCAGGGAGTGCAAACTTTCCTCAGGCAAAATAGAAACTGAAAGTGCTAAGTTTGCTGCAATATGCAAATAAACCGGGTGATATTGCAAAGCTCCCTGCTCCAAGAACTTAGCGCCTTCTATAAAGCAGGAATGAATTTGAAAACGGATGTAAAAAACGACGAGGAAATCATCATAAGGATCGGCAGCACGGAACTTGTATTTAAACAAGTGAGTGTTGCCGATCCATTTTATCATATTGCGATCAATATTCCCGCCAATAAAATTGACGAAGCGAAACATTGGCTAATGGCCCGCGTCGACCTGATCTGGATAGACGATTACAAAAGTGATATAGCCAATTTTGTAAACTGGCATGCGAAGTCTGTTTATTTTTTTGATCCCGCAGGAAATATCGTTGAACTGATTGCCCGATTTGACCTGGCTAATAAAACCGAAGAGCCCTTTTCGGCTGCGCAATTTTTGTCCATCAGTGAAGTGGGTCTTGTAATAAAAGCAAATGAATTTGGAGAATCTGTAGCGAGATTATTGGAGCAATACCAACTTTCTTATTTTGCCAAACAGCCACCCCTACCACAGTTCAGGGCGATCGGTGATGATGAAGGTTTGTTTATTGTCGTGCCGGAAAACAGGAATTGGTTTCCAACATCTATTCCTTCGGGCATTTTTCCGATGGAGGTACATTTTCAAAATGACGGGAAGGAGTATTTGCTGAAAGCATAAGGCTATAACTAAATTTCATAAGAATACCATTGTTTATGACTGGCAATTTCTAATCACTGTAGTATTCTGCCAACAAGGTTTGTCCTGCTTTTTTGGTAAACCCTTTTTTAAAAGCAAACAAATCCCAAAACCAATAACGGGTCGCTATTTTCAATTCAAATTGACGTTGAACAGTGCCTGCTTTTTCTATTTCTTCGAAGCTATATTGATACCTGTCGGGTAAAAGAACAGGGAGTTGACCAAGACTACCTAAAAAAACCACCCCTGCCTGTCCGCAAACAAAACTCTTTTGCATGGGACGAAGTCTTATTTTGACTGCGGAGTCGTCCAAGCTGTCACTGATAATTTCGAAAATCCCCGTCCTTCGAAAAATTTCAAACTCTTTTGCCAATTCAGGATTAAGGATCACGGCTTTTTTTTGCTCCCCGGTATACCTGAAGGTCCGGTATTCTTTGGGAAATATTTTATAGGAATAACATGAAGAAAGAAGAGTCGTTAGAAATATCGGCAACAGAAGTGTTCGCATACTAAACAAATGAAAATAAAATAATATAACTAAACTTAAAAGGTTTTATCTTGATTGTTGATAGAACTTATCCTCCTCCATATTCTCTACCCAATAATACTCAATTTCAAAAGCTGTCTTCCGGGCAAAGTCCAGTCCATGGATATCGTTCAGAAATCCCAATGTCATATCCATACCAGCACTCACACCGGCTGACGTATAAAATTTATCATCTTTGGTCCAACGGGCCTTCCTGATCCAGTTAACATTTTCTCCCTGGGTGATCACCCAATCAAAAGCTTTTTTATTAGAGGTGGCGCTTTTACCATCCAGAAGACCGGTCTTTGCTAACAATCCGCTTCCTGTACAAACCGTAAGAACAAATTTGCTCAATTGACAAATAGTCCTGACCTTATCAATAAGCCCAGTATTATTGACTTCTATTCTTGTTCCGTAACCACCGGGAATAAGAAATATATCAACGCCGTTTTTAATTTCCTCCAGGTTTTTAGTCAGGATAGAAACACCATGGCTATTTGAAACCAGTCCGCCCTGGAGTGAATAAAATGAGACCTTGTAATGATCCTTTAGCCTGCCAAAAATTTCTACCGGACCAAACACATCCAGTGTTTCAAATTCTTCAAATAATAAAACGGCTACATTCATTTGGTATGTTTTAAACAGAATAGCTACTGAATTGTCAGGAGAAAAAAATTATGATTATCATCTGAATGAAGGTAGATTCTTTTGCTGAGATCTATTCGGTTGGGAGAGCACTTTGATTGTTATCAACTTTTTTAGAAACTGTCTCACCGGGGTTTGGCCTAAGCCAACCCCGGTGTATGAGTCTCATCCATGATAAGTGTCAAGGCCAAGGGTTACAATATATGTGTTAGTAGAGTGTGTCATTAACCGGCAGCTAATTTATGTATTTGCTCTATTTCTTGGCGCAAATCTACCCAATCCTCATTCAGCCCCCGAACAAAATCATTTCTCCGATACCACCGGCAGTTGCCTTACATAAAGATTTTGCTCCAGAACATCCAGCATAAAAGCAGCCACGCTAATGCGACCGATGGTTAATCGTGGCTTTGGCTCTTTTTTAAAAGATACAATGATCGTTTTCTTTCTTTTTGAATTGATTAATCCGACCGCCCGGACCCCTGTCCACTCCAATGAAGTTTGTTTGAGCAATTCTTCCTGTCTTGCATGATCCTCGTATGGATAAAGAAGGTTACTGTTTTCAATGAACCAGCGAAACCATCCCGGGATATCTTTTCTTGTTTCAGCCACTCCCCAGGCGGATGTAAATACAATCCTTTTTATAGTGTGTTGGGGCGCCAGCTCTATGATGATCGTCATCACGGAGGATAAAAAGTCTTTTGGGGTCCGCAGCTTGCTCCATGGCCAGTCATTGTAGCGGGAGATGTTCAAGGCGCTTAAAATACTTTCACAACCGGTCATCGCCTTATTCATGGCAACCCTGTCTAATGGTGAACCTTCAAATAGTTTAAGATTTTCACTGACAATTTTTACTTTACCCTTGTCTCTTACCAGTGCATGAACGATATGTCCACGATCCAGCGACTCCTGTAACAAATGGCGGCCGGTTCTGCCGGTGGCTCCTAATAGAAGAATTGTCATGAGCGAATTTTAAATAAGAATAACTAAAAGCAATACTTTACAAACTTCTTCATATAAGTATTGTAAACAAAAAAAGTGATGGCCTGGTCAACGGTACTGCTGTAAAACTACCGCTGAAGGCCATCATGGAACCCTGCTGCTTTGCCGACAGCTTTTTTCACAGTACCGGTCTTATGCTGCTGATCAGTGATCGGTTAGATTTATCATTCATCAGGGATATTCTTATCGCAATGATAACGATCTCAAAAAAATGGATAATGCTTTTCATGTGTAAATTTTTATTGCTTTTAGCCACATAGAATTCGCCATAAAAATTTTCATCGCATTGAGGGATAAATTGCTCGAAAATTTTTATAGCTCATTTCATGTGTTCTATTTTTGGTTTTGGTTAATTGAGTTAGTAAGTAAAGGGCTGTTTATTATATTACCAGCTGGTTTGTTTGAAATAACTTCCGGCGGCAGATCTATCCGGGCTGAATCGTATCACCAGCCACTGCTGCCCGCTTTCATCCTTTTCCATAGACCAGTAATAGGTTGCGGGTTTTAACTCTTCGGGTTTCGCGGCCCGATCGAAATTGCTGCCCGCAGCACAGGAATAAAAACCACGGTAGTTCCCCTTTTCAGGATACAATGTAAAAGACTGTTCGTCATCATTGAACTTCACTTTTCCTTTCTGGTAGGTAAAGCCTTCGGTGCTGCAGTAACCTGTATGGGTTTTTATCGCCAGGAAAAATTCCGCTTCACCAGTTTCTGTAAAGTTGAAGGCGACAGAACGGGTGTAGGGATTACCAATGTATTTCTTACCATCATAACTCCACCAATTACTCATGGAAAATGTCCCGTTGAGCCATTTACCGGTTAATGCATGAGCAGCGTTAGAAGTTTTAAGATCATTTGCTGTATCAACAGCTTTAAAAGATAACAGCAGCATCGATGCTATAGCAATGGATAGATATTTTATTGGTTTCATAATGAAATATTTAAATTTTGTCTGTAACTAGTTTTCAATTGGACATTGAGCGTTGAACATTGAGCATTTCTAAAACTTGCTATGAAAATGTTCAATGCTCTCCCGATAGCAATCGGGATCAATATTCAATGTTCAATGACAGAAACTCAGGCCACCATCGTTCCTTCTGTCAAATTTTCCAATACTTTACGGAAACGATTTTCGGGTAACTCTTTTTCCGCCAGGCTAAAGAGCTGCGTGAACACCGGCTGTGGCGAATTTTTTTCCACAGCTTTTAACCAGCCACTGATCTCGGTATTACTCAGACCCCGCATCATCCAGGCACTGGTCTCCGCGACTTCAGTTTGTGGTATAGCCGCTACGATAAGCTGGTTGATCCCCATGATCTCTTCATCGGAATAATACCTCCACAATACTTTATTCAATACGGTTTCCTCCTTACCCATATGCTCCAGGTTGAATATCATAAAATCAATAAAGGCACGGGTAATGGCCTGGCCTGTTTCTATCTTTACTT
>JANOCH010000767.1:0-12986 GCA_031412015.1 Chitinophagaceae bacterium | reverse complement strand
ATAGTTCAAAGCCGTCGCCAAAACGACTAGGATCACTATCAAAAAAATCTGAACGGGATAAAGAATTTTTATTCCTCGTCGATAAGACAATACATGCCGCAGATAAGGAGCGGTAAAAATAGTGGCCAGTGGAAAAAGCATAATTAAGTAGTGTGGCATCTTGAATTTGGAAAAAGACAAGGTAACCAGTATAAAAACAAAAGCCAACACCGCGAAGTTTACCGGGTGTCTCCATTTCTTCAACCAAAATATCCTTCGCAGCCAGTAAAACGCGGCGAGATAGGCTACCACGCACCAGGGCAAAAAGGCCCACATAAAAGTGTGATATAAAAAGAATGGATCGCTATACCGCTTTTTATCAAATCCTTTGTAGCGCTCAAAAAGCTGTTCCCATAAAATAAACTTTACGCCTGAGATATTGTTCCTGCCGCGGATCATCTTTTCCGGATGAAGATCGTACTGCAGGTAATAACCGTATAACACAGGGCTAATAAATAGAAGGAAAAAAGGTAAGAAAAGCCATGTGGCAGGCCTGGCCAATACTTTCCATTTCCTGTTAAGCAAAATATGACAGAATACTGCAATGAATACCACTCCAGGACCCAGCCATCCTTTAGTGGCGAATGCGATCGCCACTCCAAGTGCGCCACCCAAAAGATGGATGAATTTTCCTTTGTCGATATAAAGTATCAATTGCCAGAGACCAAGGATGATTCCCGTGGTCAATGGTGTTTCCATACGGGCATCGATAATTGACAAAACAAAGGCCTGTGCGGTTGCCAATATGATGGCCGCTATTCTTGCCGTCGATCTATTGGTAAGGTGTCGGGTTAATTGATAAGTACAATAGATCGATACCAGGGCAAACAATAATGCCGGCAAACGATGAGCGATAGTGGTGACACCAAAAATTTTAAAGAAAGCAAGCGTTGTCCAGAATAGTAAATGTGGTTTGTCTAAATAATCATTTCCGCGGTCTACCAGGCTAAAATAGTCGCCTGTCTGGTACATGTGCAGGGCGATATTGGCATGATGCGCCGCATCCTTATCCAATAGTGGAAAAAAAAGAGAGCCGCAATAAACGATGAGACAAAGAAATCCGATAATGAATTCGATCCTGTTGTCATTTTTCAAAGGGCTGTAATATGTCCGGAGCATATGATTTCTAAATAGGCCGCTAAATTACAGGATGTTTTTAGGATGCTGGTGTTTTGTGATTGGCTATTACTTGTTCAAGCTTAATAGCCGGTTCGTTTAAATGAATTCTCACAAGAGCCAATAATCAGCGAGCTTACGCCATCACCACATCCTGCCGAACCGGAACATCCCCATCATTTTCTATCAAATATGAATAAGCTTCTTTTAGTCCTTTCTGTCCACTATGTGTAAATACAAATATCTTTTTCCCATCAGTTCTTACATGTACAATACCATAAGCTGTTCTGCTGAAAGCAAAGAATTCCTGGGCTGGTTTATTGGCGGGAGGTTTTTTAGTTAGTTTGGCCCAGCCTTCTAGCTTTAAAAATGCTACCAGCTCGGTTACAAAAATTAAAGGCCGGTTTATCCGCGAATGTTTCCCCAATGCTCCCATTAATGTGGCTCTTGGGTGAATATATTCCTTCATTTCCGTTTCATCACCAGATGACACTACCGACACTAGTGGTTTTACCGCTTCAAAAAAATCATTGGAGAAATCAGCAGAGCCATGATGCGGAACTTTTAAAATTTCAGATTGCAATTGCAGCTCTTCGGCATTAGCCACCAATATATCTTCTGCTTCCTCATTCAGATCGCCGGAAAACATAAAGCTGACATTACCGTACTTCATCCGCAGTATTATTGAATGACCGTTTATAGTATGAGAAGCAGAGTATGAACCTGAGGGTGTAGCGTCATCATCTTCAGTTACTACAACAGATCTTGGGGGCTGACGTAAAAATTTAAGTGCCGGTTTATTATTAACTGTTTCGACTATAGGCCCCAATACCTGAACGGCGATATTTTCATCAGACAGGAAGTCAAAATCGGACGAACTGGTATTGTCGAGTCGTTTAAAGGCAAGGTTTCCTCCGTAAAAATCATGATACTCCTTTAACGTCTTTTTCCATTTTTTAAATGGTTGATTTAATTTGCTATCATCCACCTGGAGTAAATCTTCCTCCAAATCGGTAAGATAAACCTGGTTATCAACTTTAGTTGTGGTGCCCAGCAGTTCAGTATCTTTTCTTCTTGTGCCATCTGGTTTTTTTCCGGGGCGTTTTACAATTCCGTTATGATATATTCTCGCCGGGTTTATAAAAAGCCTCTTCCTGGGATTTGTATTAGTTTCAGATTCTAATATTTCAGGTAATCCTTCAAAATGATCCGCATCGCCATGTGAAACAATAATACAATCGATAACCTGTGGGTTTTCCGGGGAACTGCCTGAATACCGGGCTGCCAGGTAGCGGGCGAACATTTGATTCTCCCCACCATCTAGTAAAAGCACTTTCCCAGCTGGCGTTTCAATAACACAGCCATCTCCTTGTTGTACATCAACAAAAGAAACCTGCAACACATCTTTTTCAGCAATTGGTTTTATTATACTATTTAATGCGGGGCCGCCGCTACCCGGCTTCAGAATAAAGCCTTCAGTTGAAATTTGCAAAATACTGCCATCAGGCTTTTTTTCGAAGTCTTTAAATTCTATTTTTATATGAGAAGGTTTAATTTCAACAACATCGACAGGATCACCCCAGGCTAAAACCATTTTTAAATTGGATGGTTTTTTTTCCGTTGTTTTATAAACTTTTACCAGATCAATAGCGATAAAATGAGTAGCCATGTTATGAATTTTTATGGTGACTATATCATAAAGCGATACACATTTACAGGTATCACTCCCTGCGATTTAAAACGAACCAGCTTAAAGCTTAGGATAAAAGAATTCTCTTAAAAAATCATATTAGTTTGCCTGCCACCAGAAGATCCATTCAGTCAGCACATTTTTCAACATTTAGTTTGTGTAGGGGAAGGATCTGTCTCATGTAGTTATTTGAGGCCCGACAGATTCATTTGTACCTGAATATAAATCTTAATCATATTAACTAACAAAACTGCTGCATAATTTCTTAAAAGATAATATTCAACTAAGTGATTACACTAATTTTTATAAACTTTTTCGGCCGATGATCTTCGTCTTACAAGTAAATTTTACATTGACATCCAAATATAAAATCATCACTATATACATGACAAGGGGTTTTTCACGGTATTATTTACGAGGTTTTCACCCCCTCGTTGGAGATATCTTGTAATGAAAAAGTATTAAAGTTTATCGTAGCTTTCGTATCACCACTTTTAAACGCCTGGCCAGAAAACAAAACCCTAGGCTTTCATCAGATGCTGATCAAATCCCAACGCCACTAAACTTTCATACGCCTCCCATACATCTTCCGGTATGGTTTGATGAATTTGAAATCCTTTGGCGGGATAAAATTTGATCCGCTGCAGATCGCCCACCATGATATGAATTACTTTTTCCATCGGTATTTCCTCGTTGGGATATTTTTCAAAAGGTATCTGCGGTGAAGTGACGATTAACTCTTTATCGGGCCAGTGTTTTTTAAAGGTAGCATAGCTTCTTCTTTCCATATAGGGTTTTTGCACTACGATAAAGCGCTGCATGTCCAACCCTCTTGCTCTTAAAAGTTGCTGGGTGAACATTATATTCTCTCCCGTATTGGTCGATTGGTTCTCCACGAGGATAGCAGTAGCCGGAACCCCTTTTTGAACAGCAATGGCCGCGAACTTATCGGCCTCCTTTTCCGTCCACATTTCCTGGGTGAAATTTCCCAATCCGCCTGACATGATCACGAGCGGCGCCCATCCGTCGAGGTAAAGTTCAGCCGCACGATCCGCCACCCGTAGATCGTGGCTGCCAAGAGCCAGGATGCAATCGGCTTTGGCCAATTCGTGATTCATATGATGGTAATCCCACAATTGTTTGGCCAGCCTTAAAACTTCCGGTGTCATCATACAAGCATTTTTATCCAGTTCACTAAAAAAGCTTCACCGTAGATGAAGCTTTTGTGACCCCCCAGGGGCTCGAACCCTGGACCTACTGATTAAGAGTCAGTAGCTCTAACCAACTGAGCTAGGGAGTCGGGGCTGCAAATATAAAGTTTCTGCAGTTACCGAATGACGCCAGTTCCTTAAAACCTTTCCACCTTTTATCAAAAAAAGCTGCCAATGAATTACAAAATCGTCGTAACTTTTAATTATAAAAATATACGGCTATGAAAAAAATGATTGTAGCCCTTGCACTGGTCAGCGGCGTTGCGGTTATCGCCTACGCCAGTCTTCAAAACCGCAACAATACTAAACAGGCTGTTGAAAAACAGAACAAACAAGAAATGAAAAAAGAATGCAGTAAAAGATGCCTGTACGACGGTTGATGCGGCAAACGGCTTAAATACCGTCCCGCCTTACACGGCTATTTCTGTAACGGGACGGTATTTTTTTATCCGCATAATTTCCGCTGATGATGAAAAAAACATTCATACTAGCCTGGCTGCTGGCCTCGGTAAATTCCGCCAACCCCTGCACTACTTTCTTCCTGCAACATCATGGCCAAATGGTATTTGGCCGTAATTATGACTGGCTGGCCGATGCGGGGATGGTCTGTACCAATCAACGCGGGCTGATGAAAACATCCATTAAAAATCAGGATGGAAATACGGTCAGCTGGGTATCAAGTTATGGCAGCGTCACCTTTAATCAGTATGGAAAAGAATTCCCCACCGGTGGTATGAATGAGAAGGGCCTGGTGGTAGAACTAATGTGGCTGGACGGAACCACCTATCCTCAACCTGATGAAAGGCCTTCTGTTGGCGTACTTCAGTGGATACAATTCCAACTGGACAATCACTCCACCATCGAAGAGGTGATAGCGAGTGATAAACTGATCCGCATTATTTCAAAAGGAACACCTCTTCATTATTTGGTGGCTGATGCCAACGGCCATGCGGCAAGTATAGAATTTCTGGATGGAAAAATGCAAGTGCATAAAGATAACGATCTGCCGATGCCGGTGCTTACCAATGATACTTATGCCAGTTCCCTGGCTTCACTTTCAAACAACACCACACAAAAAAATAATTCATTGGATCGCTTTTCTACTGTTTGCAACATGTTACAACAATACAAAGGGCAAACATCGGAAAGATCATTGGTGGATGAGTCTTTCGATATACTGGATAAAGTAGCGCAGGGCGATTATACCAAATGGAGCATTGTGTATGATATCGGCAATAAGCAGGTGTGGTTTAAAACCGAAAAGTATAAACAAATACGATCGGTGAATTTTTCATCCTTTGATTTTTCATGTGCCGTGAAGCCACAAATGATCAATATAAACGGTAGAGAACAGGGTGATATAAGCAAGTTGTTCAGTGATTTCTCTGAAGCAAAAAACAAAATGATATTTGAACAAACACTGAGGCAAAGCAGTCCCCAAATTACCCTCACCCGTGCCCAAAAAGACGCTACCCTGGCCTACCCGGCTACAATCCACTGTAAATGAGCCTTTTGATTTTTTTAAGTGTAAAGTACTAGAGCTTACTCATTGTAGACTGAAAATCAACTGGATACACGGTGTAAAAAAATATTTTCTACCAACCCGAGGTTTTAGATTTTACAAATCAGGCAAAAGATTAAATTTGTTCTGACCTGCTAACCCCTCTAAATTCCCCCATTATCCAACTGCATTGAGTAGAAAGTTTATGTTGCAAGGAGGCTACTCATTTGGGTTTGTAAAACGACTGATGAAACAACGAATTAAAGAACTTAAAACAAAAGGGAGGCAGTATGTACACTTATGATTTATTGGAAAACGGGTGTTATTACCTGGTAAAAGAAAAGGAAGATTCGCCGATCACGCTGATCAAAGTGGCAGTGGAAACGGATCATTGCGTTTTTATCCAACGTTTTGAGGAACCTACATTAACTGAATGGAAGCAAAAGAAAGACAGCCTTTTCGACATTGTAGAATGCCTGAGTGATGAAGCGGTAAAAGCATGGGAAGAGCACTACAGCAATGAAGATGCTTACTATGAAGAAGAAGATGATGAATAACCAGCGCCATTCATGTATTTTATTATTGAAGGTGATTGGATTGGATTAATTTAGTCCAAACAATCACTTTTTTTATGCATAGCATCTTTACCCAAAAGGTAAGCACCTTTTTCTTAGCACTGGTCGTATCTGTCGTGTGCCTGGCGCAACCTTCGCCGCCGTTAGCGGATGATGACCTGCCCAGAGATTATCTAAGCAAAGATTTTCATGCCGGACGACGGGATGCACTTCGTCAAAACATGCCGGAAAATTCGGTAGCCGTTGTATTTGCGTACCCCACGCGCAACTTCTCCAACGATGTCGACTACTTCTATCACCAGAATCCTGACATGTATTATTTCAGCGGCTACAAAGAACCTCATTCGCTGCTTTTAATATTTAAAGACGAACAAACAGATTCGTTGGGCAACAAGTACAATGAATTACTTTTTGTGCAAAAAAGAAATGCACAGGCCGAACAATGGACCGGAAGAAGACTAGGCACCGAAGGGGTTAAAGAAAGATTAGGTTTTAAAACGGCCTTTAATGGTGATGAATTTTCAGCATTCAAAATTGACTTTGCCAAATTTGACAAGATCATTCTTGATAATTTTCCGGAAGATATAGCCAATAACCAACGAAGTAAGGCCGACTTATTTGACCTGGTTCAGCAGTTCAAAGAAAAATCAGGCCTGCCACTGCAGTTGAAAGAGCAAAAGAAATTTGATACAAGGCTTTTCCGCGAATTGACGGCTTCTTTGCGTGAAATAAAAACTCCGGAGGAAATGGTGTTGTTACGCAAAGCGGTAGAGATCTCCTGCCAGGGCCAGAATGAAGTAATGAAAGTGGTGCGTCCTGATATGAGTGAAATGGAGATACAGGGATTGCATGAGTATGTACATAAAAAATATGGCGCCGAAGGTGTTGGATATGGTTCTATCATTGGCGCCGGAGAAAACGGTTGTGTGCTACACTATATGGAAAACACCAAGACCAAAATTGGCAATAGCCTGTTATTGATGGATGTGGGTGCGGAATATCATGGCTATACGGCTGATGTAACCAGGACGGTTCCCGCCAATGGTAAATTTTCCGCGGAAGAAAAACTGATCTATCAATTAGTGTACGATGCACAGGAAGCCGCTTTCAAAACACTAAAAGACGGATCGAAATGGCAGGATGCTGAAGAAGCAGCCCGTAATGTAATAACGGATGGCTTGATAAAACTGGGGATCATTAAGGACAAAAGCGAAGCCAGAAAGTATTATCCGCATGGATTAGGACATCATATTGGCCTGGATGTGCACGACAGGGGTAACTATGGCAAAATGAAAAAGAATATGGTCATGACCATCGAACCCGGCATTTATATACCTGAAGGAAGTAATTGCGATAAGAAATGGTGGAGCATCGCAGTACGCATAGAAGATGATGCGTTAATAACAGAAACAGGCTATGAGCTTCTCTCACGGTTCGCACCCCGATCTATAGAAGAGATCGAAAAACTAATAGCGCAAAAAAGCGCCCTGGATGATTTTAAATTACCACCATTAAAATCGGCAGAGAAAAAAGGATTTTGATTTTGATTAATGTAACAGATATAAATCAAAAGCAGGTGTTTCAGAACACCTGCTTTTTTTACGCTGAATTCAATTCCTGAATATTACAATACCTGGTGACGGCGAATGTCCTGCCGGAAAAGAACAGGAGGGTTCGGATTGGCATCTTCATAGTAATAATCCTGTTTGATCAAACCAATATCCCGCGCATAATAGGATTTATAATAACCGATCTGGTCCGTTATATCAAAAAAACCTGTTCCAAAATCAGCTTCATATTTCTCGTTCACTACAATAACATTGGTATAGGCGGTACCATTAACCGTCACCGCGACATCTTTTTGATCTATGGTGAACACTATCCTGATCGATACGGGAATGCCACCCACCGCCCCATTAATATTACCGGACATCCAGGTAGCACCGGCAGCCACGTTATCCTTTAAGAATATATAGTCTACACTTAGCGTATCATCGAGCTGGAAATAGTCGCCTAGATCGACATGGGTGTGATAATTACTTCCAGCCTTCCTGTACTTACCAAAATCACCAAATCCCAATGCCGCGTCGTCGGTAGCTTCAAAGACGACGTACACATTGCCGCCTATTGAAACCGATGTGGACTTCGCTCTAATCAACAAAGAATCATCTGGCACAGCATCAAACTGGTAACTCCAGTTGCTACCCGCCGTTCTGGGAAAATAGTCAAACATAGATGCCGGCGCTCCGACATCCACCGTAAAAAAACATTCGCTTGTTCCAACTTGTACCGGGAAATTAGTGCTACCAACGGCTACCGGGGTCCCAGTGGCCGTCAAAGTAATAGTTTGTGCACCTGCATTGGCCAATGTACCGGCGCCAGCGAACGTCATTCCATTACTCTGCTGGGTGGAAATGGTATAGGTACCGGGGGTAGTGACATTTACATTAATGACCACCGTATTAGTAGCCGCCATTGCAACGCCGGTAATATAATCCCCGGCCACCGCATAATTGATGCATTGATTTGGATCGCCATCCAAAGTAAGTACTGCATCGACAGCGCCACCGGCCGGTAGAACCGTAACGGCCACGATACACTCTGATGTAGTATACTTAACCGTAAAGTTATAAATACCATCATTGGCTGGAGTGCCATTACCAATCAACCTGACCGTATTGGCCCCGGCTGTTGTAAAAGTTCCAGTGGCCCGAAAGAAAGTACCATTTAAAGTGTCTGTATAAATTAAATAAGAGCCGGCTTTTGTTACAACTACCTGGACATCTATGTAATTAGTGGCGGGGTCCAAAGCCGCACCCTCCTCATAAACCCCCGATACCGTTTTAGGTAAACATTCACCGGCAATATCGCTCTGAAGTGAACCGGCTGAAGGTGTAGATCCGGTTTCAAAACTTAGTTCTTTCTGGCAGGCAGCGAAGAACAATAAAACACTCATCAGGGTCGGAAGCAGGAGCTGTATTTTCATAATGCGGGTTTAAAAGATTTGCTAAAATAAGGCTTTTTCCCTATCTATTCTACTGTGTATCTCTATGAAAACCGGCCAGAACACTCTATCTTGTTGCATTATCCATTATACCATGAAAAAAATCATTTCCGCTTTTCTTTTCTCTTTTATTTCCTGTTGTGTATCCGCTCAAAATCCTTCGATAGAAATTCTAAGCTCCGGAACAAAGACCAGTTTGCGTGGACTAAGCGTCGTCAACGATAATATCATTTGGGTCAGTGGTAGCAATGGTATTGTGGGAAGAAGTACCAATGCAGGCAAGAACTGGAAATGGTTGACCGTGACCGGGTTTGAAAAAACAGAATTCCGCGACATCGAAGCATTTGATGGTAATACCGCTATCATCATGGGTATTGGAGAACCAGCTTATATCCTGAAAACAACGGATGCCGGTGAGAATTGGAAAGTGGTGTATGAAAACAAGACAAAGGGTATGTTTCTCGATGCTATGGATTTCGCCAACAACAGGGAAGGAATAGTGATTGGCGACCCCATCAATGGAAAAGTATTTATTGCAAGAACAAGTAATACAGGAAATACCTGGGAGCAAATAACGGAAGAAGAAAGAACGCCAACGGCGGATAAAGGTGAAGCCTTTTTTGCAGCCAGTGGCAGTAATGTTCGCTTGTTTGTCAACAATGATTATTTTATCGTTAGCGGTGGTACCCGTTCACGGTTGTTTACCAATACCAAGACAATATTCCTTCCGCTGATACAGGGTAAGGAAACGACAGGGGCCAATGCGATAGATATTTTTGATGATGGAATCCCTCGTAAACCGGGAAACAGGATGATAGTCGTAGGCGGTGATTTCAATGCTGATTCCCTGAAAGAGAAAAATTGCCTCTACTCTTTAAATGGCGGAAAAACATGGATCACCCCCGATACCCCACCTAACGGATACCGGAGCTGCGTTGAATATTTATCTAAAAAAGATATACTGGCCTGCGGATTGAATGGTGTTGACTATTCAGCAGATGGAGGAAAAAACTGGAAATGGATCAGTAAAGAAGGGTTTCATGTTTGCCGGATAGCAAGGATGGGTACCGCCGTATTCCTGGCTGGCAACAATGGAAAGATCGCAAAGCTGACCTGGTAAGCAAGGGAAAAGTCTGCACCTCGCCGATCAACGATTAACGATCATTCACTATTCACCATTGACCATAGGCCAACCGATAGCTATAGGGTCACGTCACTTCAGGTTATCGAGTATCTCCTTTACAGCAGGACGTTTTTTATTATCCTGGTTGAAAAAACGATAAGTGATATAGCCTTCTTTATCGATAATATAGGTTGCAGGCACTGGCAGGAAATTTCCATTTTTGCCGTTCACTTCATCCAATTTGATACCACCATTGCGATAACGTTTCAGTGCGTTCTCCGATACTTCAAATTCAACTTCATATCCTTTCATGATCTTAAGCTCTGTATCATGCAGTATCAAATATTCCGCTTTGGTCTTTTCTATCGTTTTGGCAATGCTTTCCGGTTGTTCGGGTGTAACTGCAACCACTATTGCACCCTTGTCTTTGATCAATTGTAGAGAATCTTCTAATTTTTGGAGGTATTTATTACAATAAGGGCTCCACTCACCCTGGTAAAAGACCAACACTACTCTATTTTTTTTCAATAAGTCCTTCAACCGCACATCGTTACCCTGCTGATCCTTCGCCTTAAAATCAGGGGCTTTTGAATTAAGAAACAGGCCTTCAGGGGCCTCCTGTGCAAAAAGATAATTTACGGATATCGCTAAAATAAGCAACAGAACAATTTTTTTCATCGTTTTATTTATGAAAACAAAACTAACTAACTGTTTACGTAAATGCTATTGATTTCCCCAAGGATTAACAAATTGCTAATTTCCCATTACTTTTACCCAGTTTTCACGAACCAAAACGATTTGCATGACTAACAAACACGAAAAGAAGTTTATTATAAATATGCTCATAGGCTTTGTACTCACTACCGGTGGTGTATCCTCTGTTATATATGCCTGCTTTACGGGTGAGCACAAAATAGATTGGATCTTCTGGGCAGCTATTTCTGCCGTTGCACTGAATGCCGGCCTTTTGTTTTTAGGCAGCGCCTTAATTCATAAAGTAAAAGCCGACCTAATACGTCGTCAAAAGCAAAAAATAAAATCGGATAAACCGGCGCTTGATTAATTACTGACCCGGGTATCGGTTTGTCTCCTATCCAAATCTTTTGGTGAACATACAATAGGCAGCGCCAATAAGAAAGGCGAAGCTGACAAGATATCGCCAGTGAAAGGCTTCTTTCATTACCAATACAGCAAAGAATCCAAAAACAATAAGGGTGATGATCTCCTGTATTATTTTAAGCTGATAAAGGGTAAAGCCTCCGCTATGACCAAGGCGGTTAGCCGGTACCGCGAGGCAATATTCGATCAGGGCGATGAACCAGCTTATAACAATTGCTTTCCATAGTGGCCATCCCTCGTGTTTGAGATGGTAGTACCAGGCAAAGGTCATAAAGATATTCGAAGCAGCGAGTAAGATAATGGTACGCATGAATGGATTATTGAACAATAAAGTGTGTTTGTACGCTAAGCAAGTGCATTTCGAAAAGCTATCACTTCATTGGCATCAATTGAATTGTTCCTATAACTTTCTTCCGAACCGCCAAACGCCGGATGCACAAATTCCATTTCGCTTTTTGATTTGCCTCGCAGAGAAGAATGAAACTCCACACACCCTGTTTGAGCCGCAAGCATTTTTATATTCTCTTTCCTTACACCGCTTCCCGGCATAATGGTGATGCGTTCATCAGCTGCTTTATTTAACTGGGCGATCATTTCTACGGCATCGGTTGCCACTGGTTTCTGGCCCGATGTTAATATTCTCTCACAACCAATTTCAATCAATTGTTCCATCGCTTCAAATGGATCAAGACAACGGTCAAAAGCCCGGTGAAATGTAACGCCCAATGGATAAGCGGCTTCTACCAATAAAGAAGTTCGTTTCGTATTGATAGTTCCATCCCTATTCAATAAACCAATGACAACACCATCGCAGCCCAACTGTTTGCTTAGCTTCACATCCTGCAGCATGATCTCAAATTCGGCTGCATTGTATAAAAAATCGCCGCCCCTCGGGCGGATGATCGGGTAGATGAGTACATTAAAAGCTTCCCTGCATTTTTTTATGTGTCCAAATGAAGGAGTAGTGCCGCCTTCGGCAAGATTAGCGCAAAGCTCTATTCTGTCTGCTCCACCTTGTACTGCAGATTGCGTCGTCAGGAAATCGGATGTAGCTATTTCAATAACATATTTACCATCGCTCATTATTGCTTCTTTACCGGGTATTACTTATTTGACTTTTTTGACTTGCGGCCTTATTGAAACCAACTTTTTGCATTGATCAATTTCTCCGCGTCATTTGATTTAAGGGCATAACTAAATCCTTTATGAATAGCAAAAGCACCAGCCTGTCCTTTTTTATTCAATGCCAAAAAAGCAACCTGTATATCTTTTACTTTTTCTTTCTTTATTCTCACGATTCTTTCAATCGCTTTTTTGCACGCGGCTTCAGGCGATAGCCCCTGGCGCATTAACTCGATTACTGTATGTGAACCGGCCACACGAATTACATCTTCACCCTGGCCGGTAGCAGTACAGGCCCCTATTTCATTGTCAACAAATAACCCGGCGCCAATAATAGGTGAATCGCCTAATCGCCCACGCATTTTAAAACCAAGGCCACTTGTAGTACAACTGCCACTTAAATTTCCTTTTGCATCCATGGCCACCATACCAATTGTATCATGATTTAATGCTCCCGATTCTAAATGGGATGGTGCAAAAGCACCA
>JANOCH010000766.1:0-4117 GCA_031412015.1 Chitinophagaceae bacterium | reverse complement strand
TTTAATTTTCTTTTCTTCTCATCCGCTTGATAGGTTTTCTCCAATTTCTCCTTGATTGGCCGGATAAACTCATTGATATATTTCGATCGCTCTCTTTTAGTTTCAGCAAGTTTTTGAGCTATATCCCGGTATATTTCCGGTTCCATGTACTTCATGGCAAGGTCTTCCATCTCCGTTTTAATACTGTACAGGCCCATTCGGTGGGCAAGGGGTGCATATACGTAGACGGTTTCGGAGGAAATCTTCAACTGCTTTTCCCGCTTCATACTCTCCAGGGTACGCATATTATGAAGCCGATCAGCCAGTTTTATCAATATCACGCGGGGATCATCCGTCAGTGTCATCAATATCTTCTTGAAATTCTCGGCCTGCTGGGAACCGTTTATATCGATGACATTGGAAATCTTGGTCAATCCATCTACAATACGGGCTATTTCCTGCCCAAACTCTCTTTCGATATCTTCCAGCGAGATATCAGTGTCTTCAACAGTATCGTGCAGAAGGGAGCAAATGGTTGACCGGACACCCAATCCGATCTCTTCCACGCATATTTTGGCGACCGCCAGGGGGTGTAAAATATAAGGTTCACCGCTTTTGCGGCGCATGGTCTTATGGGCATCCACCGACATTTCGAACGACGTGCGAAGAAGGTCTTTATCTCCCGGCTTTATTTTGGCCTTTAGGGATCGCATGAGGGAACGATACTCCCGCAGGATCAGCTTGCGCTCCTGCTCGTCATTAAGATTATATTTCGGTGTCTTTTCAACGGTTTCCATTGCACTAATGCTTTCAAAACGAATTTACTGAATTACAATCAGTAGCGTAAATGCCATGTTGAGAAATATTACTAAGGCTCTCATAATAGTCCGGTATTTGTGTTTTTGGTGAAAATAAATGCCCTACATTTGCAGCCCGATTTGCGGGTGTGGTGAAATTGGTAGACATACCAGACTTAGGATCTGGCGCCGCAAGGCATGGGGGTTCGAGTCCCTCCACCCGCACATAATAACAGTTGACAAGTTGATTGGTTGATAAGTTAATCCGCATGCTATCAACTTTCAGTCGGCAAGTCAACTTCTTAATTTATAAACGTCTCAACTGATCAGTATGGCAACAGTTACCAAAGAAAATATCGGTTTATTGCACGAAAAATTAACCGTTAAGCTGGAGAAGACAGATTACCTGCCTTCTTTTGAAAAAGCGCTGAAAGATTACAGTAAGAAGGCTAATATACCCGGTTTTCGTAAGGGCATGGTACCTGCGGGTCTTATCAAAAAAATGTACGGACCTTCCTTGTTTACCGATGAAGTTCTTCGTTCGGTTGACCGTGAACTGATCGGTTATCTTCAAACAGATAAACTAGACATATTCGCTCAGCCATTACCAATGGAAGCAGATATCCGCCAATTGGATGTAAACAATCCCGCCGACTATACTTTTCATTTTGAAGTCGGGATGAAACCGGAGTTTCAATTAGCTCCCATGGATACGGCAAAGATCACCCGTTATGTGGTTAACGTTACTGACGAAATGATCAACAACGAGATTTCCCGGCTGCAAAACCGCTATGGCAATATGCAGGACCAGGACACTGTTGCTACAGAAGAAAATGTATTGAACATCACTTTTGCGGAGGTTGATGAAGACGCCAATATTTTAGAAAACGGCATCAAGAAGGATAATTCCCTACTTGTTAAATATTTTAAAGAAGATTTTCGTAGCAACCTGTTGGGCAAAACTATCAACGACTACGTGATCGTACAATTGGACAAGGCTTTTGATGAAAAAGAACTTGAGTTCATATTAAGTGATCTTGGTTTGGATAAAGCGGATCCGGCCGCTGGGCAAAAACATTTCAATATACAGATCACTAAAATTGGTCTGCTGGAGAAAAAAGAACTAAATGAAGAATTTTTCAATCAACTTTATCCCGGCCAGGAAGTAAAATCAGAAGCCGATTTCCGCAACAAAATAAAGGAAGAAATACAAGCTTACTGGAACAGCCAGGCAAAGAACCAGATACACGACCAGGTTTTTCATCAATTGACTGATCATACCAATATACAGTTCCCGGAAGATTTTTTAAAAAAATGGGTGAAAACTCAGGGTGAAAACGCAGAAAATCCAGATGGTGGCAAATCTGACGACCAGGTAGAAAAAGAATTTCCAACCTTCCTGAATCAATTAAAATGGACCCTTATCACTGATAAGATCGTACAGGATAGTGGCATAAAGGTTGATCCCGATGAGATTCGCGGTTTCGCCAAACAACAACTGTTTGGCTATATGGGAGGTATGGGCGCTGATGCGCAAGATCAACCGTGGGTAACTGATTACGTAGAAAAAATGATGAAGGATCGTAAGTATGTGGAAGATGCATACAACCGCATACAAACGCAAAAGATATTTGAATGGGCGGAAACCAAAGTAAATCCTACAGATCAAGAGATCAGTGCCGAGGAGTTTACTAAAATGGCGGAAGCGCATCAGCACCATCATCATTGATAGCGAAAGCAGGGCCATTTACATTTTAGCGTTTTTCCGAAAAACAAACTGTTCATTTAAAAGGTCAAATAACTTTTTGTAGAATTCTTTAAAGTCAGGATATTCATCAACCCTGTAAAATGGCTTTTTAAATTCAAGGTTGATCCTCACGGAAAGTTGATTTTCAGAAACTGCAGACGATCGTGTAAAGCTAATACTGGTATCGGGCAAAATCATCCGGATGTTTTTAGGCAGCCCATCAAAGGAATAACCTTCGGGTATAGTAAAATTGCCAATGATGAAGTATTTACGAAAGGCTCCGAAGAATACATCGGAAAACCGGTTGTCTGCCACAAAGGGGTTTTTTTCCAGGCCTGAAAATTTATTGATCGAAAAATATTTATAGTCTCCCGACGCGGCTAATGTTTCCGAAAAGTCAAAATTCTGTTCCAGAGGAAGCGAATCGTAATAAGCGTTGCTTATGGAGAAGCTGTCGATTTTAACACGGGGATTGTCAGCGGTATAATACTTTTCTATAAACTTATCGGTTCCTTTTTTCAGATCCTGAAGGCGGTTGACACGGGTATAGTCAAAGCTATTTACAGAAGCGCTTCCTTTCAGCTGGCCCTGTTCATCAATTTCAGCATTTAGAACGACGATATTCTTAAACCCCTGCGCTTCATTCCATAAAGTTTTCCATTCTCCCTGGTATCGGTTATAACCTAATTTTTCAATTACCAACCCATTGCTGTACATAACTTCTTGCGGTATCAGATGCGAGGGGGTGTATTTATCCGTCGCGTCCAACACGTAGATTTTACTTTTGCCTGGCTCATTTATTCTTACATAAGCCATCACTTTATCAAATTGGCGAATGCTGGGCTCAAAGCGATTAACGATCCCGTGTTCGCGGGTGCTTACCAATACGGGGTTGGCATCCAGGCCGGCGTCTTTCAGCAGGTTCACCAATATCAGGTTTATTTCGCCGCTTGTTCCTTTTTTATCTTTCCAGGCAGACTTTACTCCGTCAAGTGCCCAAATATTGTCATACCCATTCCACGCCATGTTACTTCGCACATGTTTATGAATGGCTAACATTTTTCCATATTGCGTTTCGAAAGTTTTAAGTTCCGCATCAAGATCAGCTGTGCGGTGAATTTCCTTTTTCAGCTGCAAGCCGAAATCCTCGTCTTCCATTAACTGAGCGATGATTTGTGACCAGGTACGTGTATAGTTTACGCTGCCATTGGGATAATTAAGTGCTATTAACCGTGATTCAATGCGCTGCAGGTAATCATCATCACAGCTTATATAAGGCTCATCCCGTAAAGCCGGAATATTTCGCATACTGAATGTTTGAATAGAACGATTTGCTGTGCTATCTTTTTTAAATTCGTATGGCAGTGATACCATTGGATGGGAAAGCACTTCATATTCTATGGGAATATCAATAGTATAACAACTGTATTTAACCGGGATAGATTTTTGGAAATACCAGTTTCTCATCCCGATACCAACCAGGGTATACCGGTATTCTATAACGCTACCCGCCTTCACTTCAGGAAAAGCGAAAATCTTTTCCGAAAAACGCTTGTTAAGTTTCCTTTCATAAATTGAGTTTGGGTCAATTTCG
>JANOCH010000765.1:0-4934 GCA_031412015.1 Chitinophagaceae bacterium | reverse complement strand
GTACTGATCGTTTATCCGAAGTCTATCATCATATAGCGGAAAAATACCAGCAGGACATCAGCCTGGTTGAAATATCCGCCATCGCCAGCCTTACTCCGCCTGCCTTTTGCCGGTTATTTAAAAAAAGAACAGGTAAAAGCTTTGTTGAATACATTAATGAGATCAGAATTTCAGCAGCCTGCACGGCGTTGCAGGACACCGACATGAATATTTCGGCTATCTATTCCCAATGTGGGTTCAAAACAATTTCCAATTTCAATAAAATCTTTAAGAAGACAACCGGGTTTTCCCCGAAAGAATACAGGCAGAATATCAAAATGCTGCAAATCTGATCTCAATGTCGGCAAGCCGGTAAGAAATTACAAATTGAAAATCAATCCCGATAGCTATCGGAATTCCGATATACTGGCGTGGCTACTGGCATTTGGTAGCGCAATTGGTAAAAAGCGGAACAATGTTCATTTGACATCCCAAAATAGTTTCCTGTTCCTGGTGTCATTCTCTTTTACGAGCAAATAGTTGGGATTATAAGATGTTTCACTGGCCGGGTACACCAGCCTCGAAGGTGGCAATTCATAGCCGGGCAAACTAGAACGGTAAAAATTTAGCTGCGGATATTTCGTTCTGCGGTATTCAGACCAGCTTTGTACCGATTGCAGGAAACCAAAATGCGCCCATTTCTGCACCCATATTTTTTTAAGCTTTTCATCGGTTGTTCCTGTATAACTTATAATTGTATTTTGCAGGAACTGTTCTATGGATGCATCAGAAGGAACCGGCAAAGGAGCCCTGGTGACCGTGTTCAGCCCATTTAAATAATAATAAAACCCAACAGATTGCTTTACGGCCTTTTCATAAAATATTTTAGCATCTCCCCCGCCCCACCGCTCGAAGGCTTCAGCTTTTAAAAAATTTACTTCCGGGGCCGTTATGACGATACCCGGCAATTTGCTGTTGAACAAAAAAGTAGCCGAATCCAGTATGGCAAACTTCCCGATATGGATCTGCTGCTGATCTACCGGCATATTTACAATAAGTCCATTATAATTTGAATTCGGAAAAAAAACATCGTTTACCGTTTGTCCATACTTATCAAACATTGCAGGTATCCTTGGATCATTGGCAGGCTTCATTACCTGGTTCAGCAAATATTCCGGCGCGGAAAAATTGGTCAGCTCTGTAAACGCATTATGCAGATCATCGGTGTAATTGGTAAGCGGCTCCAGCAGCACATCCGTTTCTTTCGGACTATAACCACCATCGCCATCGATCATTGGATACAGGGACGGGCTATTCAACATCTTCATTGTTTCTAAGCGGGCAAAGTCCTCGTCGTAAAAAGATATCCGCATTAACAACCGTAACCTGATTGAATTGGCATAGCGTTGCCATTTTTCCAGGACACCGTTTAATAGTATATCCTGTTTATTGAAGATAAGTTGCGTAGTGGAAGAATGTGTTGGATGTGAAAAGTAATAAGCCGCTGCATTTAATCCATCCAGGAGGTTGATGTACAGGCCAGCGGCATTATCAAATTTCGCCATTTTTATTTCCCCCGATGTGTTCAGACTTCCCGCTTCACTAAAAGGAATATCACCCCAGCAATCGATCATCTGCGAAGCCTGGTCAATCAATACCACTTTGGCAGCTTCCAAAAATACTCTTGCTTCTGTTTGCGGTTGAAGAGTTAAAGATTTGTATGCCGTCTCAATGGATCGATAATGCGCCATGACACCACCTCCGTTACCTCCCGGCCGGTAGAAATCGTTCCACCGATCCTGTGTATAGCTTGGGTTTTGCTGGTAAACAGCGTTGGTATTTAAGTAAGCAACTGATTGACTGTAAACTCCTGTTTGCAATACGGTGAATGTCCTGATTTCCCAATAGGAAGGACGAACGCGGTTATTGTCCAACATCTCCGTAAAAAACTTTTCAATAGACGCCTGGGTCGTCTGGTCGGGATTGTAATAAAGCTCTTCCAGCTTTTTCTTACAACTTCCCAGGCAAAAAAGCAATACTGCCGCAAAACTTATATGTGTGAACATTCGCCTCATCTGAGCCTTACTGATTTTTAAAATCCAAGATTGATCGAAAACCCATAGCTTCTCGTTGCCGCACTGGTTCCATCATCAATACTTTGCCTGGTCCAGTTGGTGCCAATAGTGGCTTCGGGATCAAGATTCTTCATAGTTCTCCAGAAATAAAACAGGTTTCTCCCCACCAGTGAAAATCGTATGGAAGTAAAATGCATTTTAGTAGTGACTGCTGCAGGCAGCGTATAGCTGATCACCGCTTCACGCATTTTAATGAAACTATTGTCATAAACAGCGCCTTCTGCATTTAATGCGGCCGGACCCCATCCAAACATGTTCATATAATAATATGCGGCATCAACGATCATGGTATTGTTTTTTCCGCTAGTAGTCATTCCTTTTAAAATAATACCGTCATGATATACTTTACCTCCATTGGGTGCCGGCGACTGGTGGTCATTTAATAAAACCTTTTCACCGGCGCCATTAAAATAATAGGGTAGCCCTCCATGCGCCGCATCGCGGTAGCGCAAGCTGCTTTCGTAAATGCCGGCGCCGATATTATATTTCATGGCGGGTGATACCAATTGACCACCCAAACGATAGTCCACCATAAAATTGAATGCGAAATGTTTATAGACCAGGGAATTGGCCACTCCCCCGGTAAGCTTTGGCATCACATTACCCGCCTTTACATATTTTGTATTATCAATTACATACAATCCATTGGAACCAACTACATAGTTACCCCGGATATCCGTCATTATGGGGTGAACATAAATATTACCAACCTTTTTTCCTTCTTCGGCTACGATACGAATGGCGTTTTGCTCGCCTTCAAAATATACAATTTGCTTAACCCCGCCATCCAGTCTCCTGACCATGGTCTGACCCATCGCCATATTCATCCTCGTGATCCATTTGAAGTTTCTTTTTTTCAACGCAACAATATTTAAAGCCAGCTCCACGCCACTGCTCTGTAACGCTCCCGCATTAACTAATTTAGACACCGCACCGGTACTTACCGGAACGGTTAATTGTATTATCTGGTCGATTGTCCGGCTATTGTAATAGGTGATGTCAATACCAAGCCTGCTTTTAAATAATTTCGTTTCAAACCCAAATTCCATTTCGTATTTATTCTCCGGTCTTATTTCATTGTTACCGGCATTGACCTGCGTACTGAGCGACGTAACAGGCCCGTTAGCCGTTGGCAGTGAAGTCTGCGTATAAGTAATACCCGAAGCATACGCTGGCGGGGCATTGCCCACAACACCGTACGAAGCTCTCAGCTTTCCGTAATTAATGAACACAGGCATTTTAAAAGCGTCGCTGAAAACAAAACTTGAATTGACGGAAGGATAGAAATAACTGTTGCGCCCGGGTGGCAGCGTGGAAGAATACTCCTGCCTCGCCGTAGCTTCCAGGAATACGTAGTTTTTATAGGCCGCATTGAAAAAACCAAGAAAAGCATATTTCAAGATAGAACTACGGTTCGATTTCGCTGCAACCGGGCCAAAGGAGTTGTTGAGGCTAAACCAGTTTTCTTTTATCAGCCCTCCGCTTGTAGACGAATGCTGATCATGATAATTTTCATTTCTTGCCTGGTAGCCGCTGTTGAAAGATATACTCCAGTCTTTATCAATTTTTTTATCCCAGGTAAATAAAATATCTCCATACACAATAGAATATCTTCCATCCGAAATACTATAGGATCCTGTACTGTTCACCGTGTTAAAGGCGACAGGGTATTCATTGTGATTTTTGGCTTCTACATTCATGCTCGTGTAGTCATTACCAAACCGTCCCCGCACATTCAGGTTTTTATTGATCGCATAATTCAATGTGATACTGCTTAGCAACCTGTTTTGATTTTCATCATCACTGTTACGCAACTGGTTCCATAACAGATCAAGCGTTTCATTCTTCATTTCGTACTTCAATGCCTCAGCCGGGTTACGTTGTTCCTGGTTCCACGAAACCCATTTATAATCCTGTGATGTCTTATACTTATTAAACATCAACCGCATATCCTCCGCACGGCTGAAAAAGCCTGAATAGGCTGCAGTGACCCTGCTAAGCTGAAACGGACGGTTATGTACTTTACTGTTGATAAAACTCACCACCACATCTGTACTTAACTTATTGTTTATTTTAAAAGTACTGTTGACGTTAAATGTGTTTCGCTGCATGGCTCCGCCTACCTGTATACCTTTATAATCATTTCTTGTGTAAGAAAAACGGTAAGAAGCTTTTTCTGTTTGCTGGGATAGGGCTGCATTCGCAATAGAATTATATCCTGTGCGGTACAGATCTTTGTAATTACCAGGCTGTGGTGAAAATGGGCGCATTTCGCCATCCCACCAGCGAACTACCTGCCCTTGCATTTTAGGACCAAATTGCGCATAAGACCGGAAGTTTGGTCTTACCGTTTCGTTTATACCGTCGTTGTTAAGATCCTGTTTTATCCAGCCATCTTCTGTAGCCCCTTCCGATAAATTAGTTGTTCTATCCGCTCCCGGGCCATAAACATTTTGATACTTTGGTAAAAAAGCAACCTGCTCGATATTGTTCACATAGTTTACTTCAATTCCAATGCCCTTTTTATTAGTCCCTTTTTTTGTCGTGATCACTACCACGCCGCTTGCCGCTTCCGATCCATACAAAGCCGTCGCACTGGCTCCTTTCAAAACGGTCAATGTTTCTATATCGGCAGGATTGATATCGAGAATGCCATTGCCGCGTATCCGCTGATCTTCCCAATAACCGTCGTTATTAATTCCTTTCACTCCTTTTTCGTTGGTATTGCGAATAACGATTCCGTCAACAATGTACAATGGCTGACTATTATAATTCAGCGAGTTTAATCCTCGAACCTGCACCTGCACCGCGCTGGTGGCG
>JANOCH010000764.1:0-2811 GCA_031412015.1 Chitinophagaceae bacterium | reverse complement strand
GCCAAAAAAACTACAGCAAATTGTCACAACTGGCTACCTATAGAAATTTATCGACGTTTTCGATCCAAAAAAAAGAAGATATAAACTAAAAATGGTATTCCTACACCAAATAGGAGAAGTAAAGATATTTCGTACATAATGTTTGGGTGTATTCTGAAGTTAAAAAAGGCCCGCATAAAAATACAGGCCGCACATTTTAAGAACATAATATCGTATAAGCTTGGGTAAGATACCGATCCTGGTACAGCCGGAACGCCAATGCATATTATCATCATATTACTAATTCATCTCGCTAAAGGTACTTCCGCCTTTAGTGCTGGATTTGGCTCGGCGGGTTATGGATGAGGTCAGGGAATATTTTATGACATTGAGAGCAAACTGTTTATTGTTTTTAAGCCGTCAAAAAGGGTCAACTTTCGCCCGTCAACCTCCACTTAAAAGGGTTCTGAAAATTCAGGGCCTTTTATTGTATATGGCCTTTCTTGCTTACATGATTTATTCGTCATTCATGAATCGAAAATACTTTGGCAATAAAGAAAGTATTGAGCACGGTATGTTTAGACCCAGGCCCGATTTTTTTTGTGGCGTTGCTAATATGTCATAGCAAAAATCTCCCACAACCTGCCTGAAATAAAGCTAAGTTCGATTATCGGTTCAGTGTTTCAAAGCAGAAAAGACTGATATTTGAACACTAACAAAGGCGTAAAGAAAATAACCAGTGCAGCTTAAAATCAAGGCCATGAATTATTACGTTCATCTTTCTTTTAAAAAAATATTTAAGGATCGAAAAAATATCCTGGTTGCGTTGGCCATTTTAGTAAGTGCCACCAGGCTTTTAGCGCAACCTGTTCGATTGGAACAAATAGCGATAGATAGTTTAAAAAACATTGTAAAGGGCAATGCGGCGGATACAAGTAAGGTGCATGCCTTGTATTGGCTAAGCCGCAGTAATACACTCAGCAATACCGGCGAATCTGTTGAGTTGGCGAATCAAGGACTGGATCTGGCAAGGAAAATAAAATTTCCCATAGGCCAACTGGAATGCCTGGAAGCGCTTTCTTTTGCCTATGCTATTACTTCTTCTTTCGAAAAAGGTTTTGATGCAGCCTACCAGTCGATTGATTTAAGCAGAAAACATGCTCCGGTACGGGAGGTGTTTGGAATAAACATGATGGGTCTGTTGTACCAGAAATTAGGAGATGACCGGGAGTCTTTAAAGTGGGCGCAAAAAGCATACTATCACCCCCAACTAAAACAAGCAGATAATTTCACCCAATGGAGCGCCATGTTTTTACTGGCACAGGAACATGAACGATTGAATAACCTTGATTCTGCCGGTCATTTTGCTACGGAAACACGGGCCTATTCAAAACTTTATTTCCCGTTCCAGGAAAGTTGGGCGATGCTGATACTGGCACGAATCAACAGCAAAGAAAAAAAATATGATGAAGCGGTAAATTATTGCAAGCAGATCTTACTAACGGCGAAAGGGCATGAAGGGTTTTTTGAAAACGAGGTAGAAAATGAATTAGCGCAGATCTATTTTAACCAGGGCAAGCCAGATTCGGCCCGGCAATATGCCAACGCAGCGCTGGCAAGGGGAACCCAATTCAACAATTACCTGGTAATAATGAATTCGTCCCATTTGTTGTCAACGATCTTCGAAAAAACGGACCCGGTAAAAGCCTATGATTATTTAAAGATCTCAACCGCCGCGAAAGATACCGTTACCAATATCGAAAAATCCAAACAGGTCAAGCAATTAGAAATAAAGGAAAAACAACGGGTTGAGGATTTGAACTTAGCAGGGATCGACGCAAAAAATAAACTACGTTTCAATGGTGCTGTCGCCCTGTTCCTGAGTGCATTGGTCATTTCATTTATTCTTTATCGGAATAACCGTAATAAACAAAAAGCAAACCTGGCTTTACAGGACAAAAACGATAAAATAGAAAAAACGGTTTCAGCACTCAATGCTACGCAGGCATCGCTGGTGGCCAGGAATGCGGAGAATGAATTGTTGCTGAAAGAAATTCATCACCGGGTGAAAAACAATCTTGAAGTGGTTAGCAGCCTCCTCGCTTTGCAAAGCAGTCAATTGGATGATCCCAATACAAAGGAAGCCATGCTGGCTAGCCAGAATCGTGTTCAATCCATCGGCATTGTTCATCAGAAATTATACCAGGGGGAGCATCTCGGCGCTATTGAGATGAAGGACTATTTTATCAACCTAAGTGAAAGCATACTGGATTCTTTTGGCGCACACAAAAGAGTGCAGGTGGAATGCGCCATGAACGCACTGAATGTAGATATAGATACGGCAGTGCCGCTTGGCCTTATTGTAAACGAACTCCTTACTAACACGATAAAATATGCTTTCCCCGATGGACGAAGTGGAAAAGTGCAGATCAAATTAGAGCAGGCAGCCAATGGCAATTTACAAATGCTGGTATCCGATAATGGGGTGGGAAAAAGCGGTACGATCAACGGCACGGGTTTCGGTGGACAACTTATATCCCTGCTTACCCAGCAATTAGGCGGCATCATAAAGGAAGACAACAGCAACGGTACGCAAATATCCTTTGAATTTAAAACAACCAAAGCCGCATAGTGATGGAAACGAAATAAGTCTTATTTAAAATTCCTCCCACCCGGAAAAATTTTTTCCTGCCGGGCTCCTGCTTCCGGTGCTTTTTTATTCAAACCCGGAGGCAAGCTTTTTTCATCAGCTCTTGATAGCGTCAGCAAAGAAAGTGGTTCGTCGTTAGCAGCCGTAAGATGGAGTAACAATTTTGAAAGATCAAAACAGCG
>JANOCH010000763.1:0-2007 GCA_031412015.1 Chitinophagaceae bacterium | reverse complement strand
GTGTCAGCGGCATAGATTTGGTGTACTGAATATAGGGGGAATTTTTCAAGTTTGCTTGCCGGTTAACCCCACCGGCACGGCCCGTTCGGTTCCTGATTTTGGAAAAAAAAAAGTAAATTCGAGATGAAATATGGTGACCATTCATCATTTTGTACGACAAGTTTCGTTTATTTTTTATAGCTTTAATTTGATCGCTGCAATTAATTTTTGTTTGCCTGTTAACGTCAAAATTATTGTTATGCGGATACTGCTGCTGTTATTGCTGGGAATTCCTTTTTTTGCAAATGGCCAGATCAACCGGTCGGCCAATGAGCTGGCCCGTGAAAAGGTCGGGGAATATATCGTTACCAAGTTATTTAAGGATCTGTCCTATAAACCCGTTTCGTATACCGGGCTAAAATCTCAAAAACAACCTCATGTTGATATCGCCTGGTCGATGAATCACCAATTTGAGATCGTAGATTCCCAGTTTGTGGCTGACAAAAAAACAGCCGTACGGAAAGCCTATTATTTCTCCTTTTATCTTGATAAAAAGCTAAATGTCGTCACGGCGGAAAGTTTTTACCGGCAGTAAAAATTTACTTCCTGCCCGGAGTTTTCATAATGGTTGGTTTCTTTCTTTAATATGGATTTTTTTCTATTACCCTGAATTATTGTCTTAATAAGCCGGTTGTGCCGGTTTTTTTTGTAAATTAAGAGTATATTTTCTTGCGGCATATATCTCGCGAACAATTCTGTGTTTGAACTAGCAGAACAGCGGTTATGAGGTTATTGTTACTATCAATATTATTTCCATTGCGAACTTTTTCCCAGGATTTTACCGGGGTGTGGACTGGTTTTATGTATACTCAGGGTAACCAGTTGCCGTATGAATTGGTGATCAGTGAAGCCGACAATAAATTGACCGCTTACTCTTTTGCCATTTTTACCATTGATGGCTTTGAGAATATAGGGATCAAAGCGATGAAAATACGGCGCCGAAAAGGGAGCATAGTTATTGAAGATGACCAACTGATCTATAATAATTACACTACACTGGCAAAACGTGTTATTTTATACAGCACTCTTTCACTGGGAAAGGAAGATTCCACATTGACCCTGCAGGGATCTTTTTTCACCCGGTCAATTGACAGATCATCGTTCAAAGGAACCATTCGCCTGCAAAAAAAAGACAATTTACCGGAAGTGAAAATAATATCCCACTTAAAAAGAATGAATATATGGAATGAACTTTCCTTTGTACGAAGCAGGCCAGCAATAAAGAAAGCCGAAACTATTTCCGGGGTGGCGAAAGCTGAAGGATCATTGGCGCATGATTCAGCATCGGGTAAACCGGAAATAAATATATCTTCAATTAAGGTAATTAATAAAGCAGAGACTGCATCTTTGCCTGGTCAAAAAAAGGAAATCACGGTTGACCCTACCCGCCCAACAGTAATAGCAGCGCCGGCAAAAGTTCCCATTACCGTAGCGGCTGATCTTGCTACACGCAAAACGGAGATCATCCGCAATATTCTTTTCGAGTCTGATAGCCTTGTTCTTAGTTTATATGACAATGGCCAGGTGGATGGCGATACGGTAAGCGTGGTGGTCAACGACCAGGTGATCATTGCCAGGCAGGGGTTGACCACGATGGCTAAAACCACCACCATTTATACTCAAAATGTGCCAGGTGATTCATTAAGAATTATCATGTATGCAGAGAACCTGGGAAGCATTCCTCCGAATACCGGCTTGCTGGTGATACAAGATGGTGATCAAAATCACCAAATACGATTCGAAGGTGATTATCAAAAAAATTCGGCGATCATTTTGAGAAGAAAGCGATAATAGCAATCAACAATCATCCTATTGTATTTGAATATATAGTTGAAAGGTGGCCTTTAGTAATTTGTACTACTTGGTGATGCCGGTTAAAAACATGTCGATCTCTATTGCCCATTCGTTCCGGTAGTTTTTCAAATAGTTTTCGTGTCCCGCCAATGGAAAGGTTTTTAACTTTTTGCT
>JANOCH010000762.1:0-2129 GCA_031412015.1 Chitinophagaceae bacterium | reverse complement strand
AGAAAAAGGCAAAGCATTACAACTACCTGGGCCTGCCATTCGTGTACCAGAAGGAACAATAATAAAAGCTACGATTCAAAATAAACTGGATACAGCTATGGTGCTTCATGGATTTTGTTCCAGGCCTGCCGTTGCCGGAGATACTGTCGTCATTCAACCCGGTGAAACTTATGAGACTTCGTTTATAGCCGGACAGCCTGGTACTTATTTTTACCGTGCAACAGCAAGTACTAAGATTGGATTTTTCGGACTTCCGCTTCCAACTACTACCGATACTCAGTTATTCGGGGCATTCATTGTTGATCCTGCTGGTAAAAAACCAGATCCTAACGAAAGGATCATGATGATAAGCATGTGGATTAATAATATTAAGTTCGATAGTACAACACATGAGCAAAATTCAATTAATGGCTTGTCATGGCCATTTACCGAAAGGCTCACATACAAACAGGGCGAAGAAATAAACTGGAAAGTGATAAATGCAAGTAACCAGCAACACCCGATGCACCTGCATGGTTTCTATTATACGGTAAACAGTCATGGTAATATTTATAAGGACTCAGCATCTGATAAAGAAAGTATTCATAAAGCAGTGACGGAACTACTGAACCCCGGTGAAACGATGTCGATGAGCTGGGTGCCGGAAAAACTGGGCAACTGGTTATTTCATTGCCATACCATGTTTCATATTCTTCCGGAATCATTTCTGCGAAAAGTTCCTAAGGAGGACGAACTTGACCCTAAAGATCTGAATGCTCATGTAAAGCATGGCATGGGAGGGCTTATCATGGGGTTGCAGGTATTGCCTTCAAAAAAATGGAAACTGGAAAAGTTTGAAAAATTAATAGAACGAAATCTCACATTGATAATAAAAGAAAAACCAAACTGGTATGATTCGGTAACAGGAAACGGATTTATTTTATTGGAAGGAAATCAATCATCTGATGGTAATATAAATATTCCGGGACCAGCCATTTTACTGAATCGCGACGAGCCGGTGGCAATAAAAGTGATTAATACGTTAAAAGAACCTACCACTGTTCATTGGCACGGATTGGAGATCGACAGCTATTTTGATGGTGTATCCGGCTGGGGAAATTATAAAAAAATGCTGGCTCCTATTGTTCAGCCCGGAGATTCTTTTGTGGTGCACATGCGGCCGCCAAGGTCAGGCACATTTATTTATCATACACACATGCATAATAAGCAGTTGTTTGCCGGTATGTATGGTGCGTTGATTGTAAAAGACCCCGAAGTAAATTATGAAAGTGAAAAAAATAGAGTGATCATATTTGGTGAAAACTATCTTTTCGCTGTAATTATTAACGGAAAAAAACAGCCAGATACTCTGTACATGAAAAAAGGAAAGAGCTATCATTTAAGAATGATAAATATTACAGCGGGTTGGAGTGATATCGAAACTTCAATCTTGTATAATGGTAAGCCCGTAAACTGGAAACCAATTGCAAAAGACGGAGCCGATTTTCCAACCTATCAACAAATAATAAAACCAGCCGATAAGCAACCTGTCTCTGTTGGCCAGACACTTGATTTTGCATTCACCCCGGAAGTATCCGGTGATTATTTGCTGCAGGTAACTTCAATGTATGGTTTTTTCACTCCTATTAATATGGCGATGCATGTAAAAGAATAATTCAGCCTACTTAATTATTTCTTCCAGTTGTTTTAAAACGAAAGCTAGCATTAAAATAGTCAACAAGTTGAAACGCGTTGTCGGTTGAATTATGTCCAGCAAGTATACGTAAGGATTCAGAGTCATAACCTTCTTCAAGTCCTGTTATTGCAATGTCAGGCAAGTCTTTTTCAGTAAGAATCCCCAAGGTATATGCAAATATTTTTTGAACGAAGGTCATTTAGGTGGCACAACGTCAGGGCTTGGCGTTGTGGCGATATTCCGTGTTACGTAAGCCTGGACTGATGATAAGTAAAGACATGAAGATGAAAATAGATTCTAAAGCTTGGATTTGTTCGTAAGTTGGATATGTCTCGGAGCAGCGTTATATCGATCAGTCTTTATGTAAAAGGTTTCGGAGCGGCAGCAGTCCGAAATTCGGCTGCAAGGAAGAATTTTGCTGATTATTAACTCAAAATTAAAAATTATGAAACAG
>JANOCH010000761.1:0-4219 GCA_031412015.1 Chitinophagaceae bacterium | reverse complement strand
ATCCTGTCATTGCAAAACCTTTGCTCAATCCATTCACGATAATCGTACGTTCTTTTAAGTCTCCAAACTGCGCGATACTTTCATGCTTGCCTACAAAATTGATATACTCATATATCTCATCCGCCAGAATATAAATGTTAGGATATTTTCTAAACACCTCCGCTAATGCCGCTAATTCCGCTTTGCTGTACACCGCACCGGATGGATTACAGGGCGATGAGAACATGAAAACTTTTGTTTTGCTGGTGATCGCAGCCTCCAGTTGAGCTGGTGTAACTTTAAACCCGCTTTCCAATGAAGTTCGGACTTCAACGACGTTACCTCTCGCAATCTTTACCAATTCAGAATAGGTTACCCAATAAGGAGTAGGAATGATCACCTCATCGTCATCGTCAACCAATGCAAGGATGACATTAGCGAGACTTTGTTTTGCACCCGTAGAGGTAACAATGTTCTCAGGTTTGTAATCCAGGTTATTATCTCTTTTCAATTTGACGCAAACTGCTTCACGAACATCAACAAAACCCGGCACGGGAGTATAATGACTCCAGTTGTCGTTGATAGCTTTTATCGCTGCATCCTTTATGTGTTGTGGAGTATCAAAATCGGGTTCACCTAAACTGAGATCAATTACGTCTACACCCTTAGCCCTTAGTTCACGGCCAAGTTTCGCCATTTTTAAAGTTTCTGGTTCGTTGAAACGTTCCAAAAGAGAAGATAACTGCATATTGTTTTTTTTATAAATAGATAAACTGTCCTGGTTCATTCATAGGTAGGGCGGGTGCAAATTTATGGATTTGCGTGAATCAAATGCGAATTGGAATCAGGTTGTTCAAAATTGGTGTATAGCTGGTCTTCCGTTATTCAACGGAATAATCAAACCGAAATAATGAGAGATCAGGGATATTAGACCTCTGGCGTTTCAGTTCATACTCATAGATGACCTTACCGAGGTTTTTTAAGAAAGGAAAACCGATTGTTTCGTAGTCATATTTATCATCATTAAAAATACCATCACTGTTGCAATAAATAGTTGCCGTCAGCATGAACTCGACCTTGTTCCTGAAATCGACAATATAAGACGCATCGATAAGAAAGCCATAAGCATCGCCGACCTTATTGAAGATTCGTAAACCGGCATCATGCTTTACCGGCTCTTTTAAGGAGAGCAGGAATTTCACATAATTATCATGGTAGTAAGTACTGTCATAAAAAGGAAATTTAGATTCCCCGGGATACATTGACATGTATTTATACAAAAAAGTATAATCGTCCTGCCGCAGATTAAATTTCCTTTTACCAGTAGTTTCGGGAAAGATCACCGATCGAAGAATGCTATGCAGATCGGTCAACGACAGGCGATTCTTTATGGAGAAATCAAAGGGTTTATTAACCAGGACATTATCCTTTATGTACCCTTTTCCCAATCTTGTGTTTCGTGTGGCATACTGCAGATCGCTGTTTACCTGCTTTTGTTCGTAAACAACAGTACTGGCCTTATCAATAAATTTAACAGGATTGGTTTTGCGATTTTGCTGTTCGGTCAAATTAATATCCAACCGGTGAATGATCTGGATATCTTCATAACCCATATTATGCAAACTATTGTTGATATACGCCTGTCCCAAAAATTCATAAAGCCTGTTGAATGCATCATTGTCACTGGCCAATAATATTTTCTTAATGTAGTGAGCAATTGTTGGTCGCCCATCCGCTGTGGTGGGATCATTATAAACCGCAGTCTGACCTTCACCATCGGCTTCGGTGATCATCGTCGTGTATTTGTCAAGGCCTTTTACTTTTAACTCATTTAATCGTTGCAATGCCAGCAAAGCGACCGGAAGTTTTACCGTTGATGCAGGATAGAAATAACTGTCCTTGCTTACGTTAAAATAATGATCGGTAAACGTTGGGTGATTTTTCTTATCCCTGTCTATCTGCGTATAAATGATCTGAACATTCAACTCTTTTTTGCTTTTTACGATGCTTTTAAAAAGCTGCGGATACATGCTCAGGAGGTTGTTTAATAAACTATCCTGTCGCTGCTTTTTGTTGTCATTCAGCTTTTTTGAAGTTGAACAGCTGCTCATACCGACAAAGACTATTGCTGCAAAAATTATAAAAAGAATGTAACGATGTGCTGGCATATCAGGAGTAAATTAACCAGAAAAGGCCTAATCAATTTATCCAGGGCTGATCTCAATTTCTTCAAAAATCATGGGCATCCGGCAGGCCCGCCGGCCGAATAAATCTACATTACTGACCTAATCAACTGAAAATCAATTAATTTTTATAAAAATAAAGGCGGTAAACGACCCCTGAACCTATTTAAAGATATGGCCGAAAACCCTATCTTTGCCGTCCTTAAAAAATTGTGTAATAGCCTTCTATCCCTATAATTCAGGAAAACGAGGTTTAAAAGTAAATACCAACAAACTATGCAACTGAAAGGTTTGGTTCGATTCTTCACCATCATCCTCATTATCTATTCAATTTATCAGCTTTCTTTTACCTGGTTTGTAAATGGCCATGAAAAAAAGATGGAAGCCCGTGCCGCCAGCTTCGTAAAAGCAAATTATCCAAGCGCTGCGGAGAAATATTCCGGCAACAAAGATTCGCAAGCAGTTTACCAGGAGATTTTGGATAAAATAAAAGCTGAACGCTTAAAAAGATTGCTTGACAGCACTAAAGAAACTACAGTTACTTACGGTATTACCGGTGCGGTAAGTTATCAAAAAGCAAAAGAAGAAGAGCTCAATCTTGGTTTGGATCTGCAGGGTGGTATGAACGTCACCATGGAAGTAGAGATGACGGGATTGTTAAGGACTTTATCCAACAACTCCAAAGATCCGAATTTTTTAAAGGCATTGGACAATGCCAATAGACGAAAAGCTAATAGCGACGCCAACTTCATTACACTTTTCGCAGACGAGTATAAGACGTTAAATCCGTCCGGGAAATTAGCTTCCTTGTTTGCGAGCTCAAGTAGTGGAATTAAAATTGATGATAGTGACAGCAAGGTCAGAACGGTATTGGAAAGTTTGTCCAAAGACGCATTCGACAATACATTCCGCATTTTAAATACCCGTATCGATCAGTTTGGTGTTGCCCAGCCGAATATCAATCCTGACCGGGATAAAGCCATCATCACCGTTGAATTGCCGGGCATACAGGATAAAGAAAGAGTTAGAAAATTATTACAGTCTTCCGCTAACCTGCAGTTTTGGGAAGTGTACAATATCGGAGAGTTAGGACAAAGTATCAATAAAGCAGATGGTATATTTTATACCATGATGGGTGGTAAAGCTACAGCGGATTCTTCACTAAAACCCGGTGACACCACGACGGCAAGAACTACTAATATCGACAGCACAGACACCACTAACACCGGCGGGCTGGCGCAGCTTGGAAAAGATACAAGTACTACACCAGAAACTGTCGCCACTGATGAAGCTGATCTGAAAAAACACCTGTACGGCTATATTCAATTTTATTCACAGCCTTACCAGGATGAAGCCGGTAAAACTCGTTTTCCTGCCGCTATAGGTTCTGTCGCTGTTAAAGACTCAAGCCTGGTTCGTAGTTATCTTGAGTCGCCTGCGATAAGATCAAGCTTTCCGGCGCAAATGGCCTGGATGTATGGTATCGCTGAACGTGGTCAGGATAATAAAGCTTCAGACCGTGTGCCTTTATATGCTATCAAAACATTTGGTCGTGATAAAGCAAAAATTGAAGGTGATGCTGTTAGTTCCGCCCGTAACGATTTTGACCAGCTCGGCCGGCCTGAAGTAAATATGGATATGACCAGCGTTGGAGCAAAAGCATGGGCTAAAATGACCGGTGAAAATGTTGGTAAACCTATTGCCATTGTTTTAGATAACCTGGTTTATTCCGCACCACATGTAAATGGTCCGATTGAAGGTGGTACTTCCCAGATCAGCGGAGGTTTTACCGTAGAAGAAGCACAGGATCTTTCAAACATGCTGAAAATAGGAAAACTGCCTGCCCCTGCGAAGATCGTACAGGAGCAAACAGTTGGACCTACTCTTGGAGCAGAAGCTATTAAAGGTGGTCTGATGGCATTTGGCCTTTCTTTTATTGTCATCTTCATCTTAATGTTAGTTTATTACAATACCAGCGGATGGGTGGCCAATATTGCTTTAATATTAAACCTCTTGTTCACTGTTGGTGTATTAGCTGGTCTTGGTGCTACGCTGAC
>JANOCH010000760.1:0-6860 GCA_031412015.1 Chitinophagaceae bacterium | reverse complement strand
TTGCGATCTTTGATGCGAAATATACCTATTGGGGAATAAGACCATCGCAATACGACAGCACCTTTAAGCCTCTTCTATCACCACCACCCTTTCCGGGCTATCCGTCAGGTCATGCCACCGGTGCTTCCACCACCGCCACTGTACTGGAATATTTTTTTCCCGCCGATGCCAAATATTTTCAAAAGCTGGCTAAAGATTGTGCCGATTCAAGGTTCCATGCGGGCATTCATTTTAGAACTGATAACGAAACGGGATTGCTCATGGGAAAACAGATCGGGAATTATGTTGTTGAAACGTGGATGAAGAAATAAACACTTTTATCGATTCCTTATTAAGTGAAGGTAATTGCAAAGAACAGTGCAGCTTTGGTAACTATGGAAAATAAAAACGAAAGGTCGCAAAAGACACATTTGTGAATTACGACGGGAAGACGGGATCCCGGTAGCTATCGGGATTGATTTTCAATTTATGATTTCTTCCCACCTTCCGTCTTTCGCCCGGCGGCAATTAGGGTCTATATATTCTATAGTTATTATATCGCTTTGGGATTAAGAACCTGGCATTTCTTCTACAATTATTAATTCCAAATAACCCTTGAGCGTAAGCGCATTTTCAAAAGCGTTTCCTATAGTATTGTTGAAATAAACATACACGTCGTTTCCTTGCTTTAACCAAATTTGAATGTCTTCCGCTTTCGCTTTCAAAAACTGTTCCGTATAACTTTCCCGGTAATCACCGCTGGGACCGTGGAATCTTATGTAAACAAAATCCATATTCCCGGACAAGGTGAAATTCTTAGCCTTTTTAAAATTATGCTGTACCATTACCGCTTTATACTCATCCAGCAATTCAGTTGTCTCGCCGGTATACCAGCTATCGTTCCTGAATTCGACGGCCTTTCTCCATTGATGGGTGGGATCCTGTTGTTGTAGCTCCCGAAGGATCCCTTCAACTTTCCCAAAATAATCCAGCGTTATCTTGCCGGGAAACTGCAAAAGCAGGCACCCTTTTTTTTGACCGGTACCCCCGGCAGCATGGATAAATGATTTCATTGAGCCCAGGTCACCCTTCAGGTCTTTGGCATGCATGATCTCCTTACTCATCTTGAGTGAAAACCGGAATTCATCCGGTACGTCCCTTGCCCATTTTTCATAGGTTGAAAATAATGGCGTTTTATAATAGGACCGGTTGATCTCTACGGTATTAAAAATGCTGCTGTCGTAATGAAGACGGCTTGTCGGTTGAAAGGCCGGGGGAAATGCCTGCCTATTACCCGGTACAACAACATTGCTGATACCAATACGGATAACTCCTCTTTTTTTCATGGGGTTACGTTTATATCATCACCAGCGGGAACATTATGCTGTTTGGGTATTATGTTCCTCATAAGAGATGAAATTAAAACCTTACTGAATGGGTGATGGTAACCAAATGGCGATCTATCAAACCCGGTTTATTTAAAATAACAAAGGATATGCCTGAAAAAGCCGATCGTATTGCAGTAATCGCATTTTGGTACAATATTTATTTACTAAGCTTAAGGCTATTTTTTGGGCCGGTTAATTTCACCGTCACATGACTCTTGAGCAATTCAAATACCTTGATTTTAAGGACCAGGAATTTATCCTCCAAACAAAGGCGGTATTTATAGCTTGTATGCAGGATGAAGAAAATATCTATAACTTATTCCAGGTAGATGGCTTTTACCTGGAAGTGAATTGCAACCTGAAGGAAACCATTGTGCGTTCATTAAGTTACTACGAAGAAACAGACCTGCTGGAACCATACCTTAAATCAATTGATATCGGGTTTGTTTATAAGCTGCTGGGATAGGTGCGTCTCCCACCATAAAAAGATGCTGGTTATGGCCAGCTTTTTTGTTCATCGTGTTTACAAAGCGTTTTTTAGTTTGATAACAAATATCTCCGAAGAAATGTCGCCGGGCTGCAGGCCGGAAAGATCAATGATACAATCATTACCAGTTTGTTTAAACGATCGATTTACTGTTGCCTAAAATGGTAACCGTAGTTCCTGCAGCTGGTTTGAAATTCCGCAGTTTTATTTTCGGACTATAAGCAGGAACTATGCAAAACAGGTCCCTGCCTTTGGTAGTGAAAAATGTTTCGATATGTGCATGATCCTTACCGGATTCGACGAGCCGGCTAACACTATAACCCGACATAAAACTCTGGTCTTTTTTCTCTGGTATTCTTCCTTCGCTCCATTGGTAAGACTGCTTATACGCTTTCGTTCCGTAGATTGCTTCACCGTTTGTTAGCAACCAGGTTCCCATATCAGCGAGGCGCTGCTGCATGATGACCGGGATGCGGCCATCCGCGGTTGGACCTATATCCAATAATAAATTACCGCCTCTTGATACGATATCTGACAACACTAAAATAAGATCACGGCTGCTTTTATAATCTTCCAGTTTTTCATTGCGGTTGTATCCGTACGAGTGGCCGATACCCTGGCTTTCTTCCCAGATCACACTCGCATCCATACCACTTCCGTATTCAGAAGTGGTGTAGGTAGCGCCGGTATTTTTTCCACGGGTATTGCTTCCCCAGCGATCATCCACTACTACTTCCTTTGCTACCGGTGATTCATTGAACAACCAGGCCAGCAGGGATTCGCTTTGCCAGGCGGTATCCGAAAGCTCCCATTCACCATCAGAAAAAATAACAGCCGGTTTATATTTTGTAACCAGGTCCTTGAACTGCGGTATCATGTGTTCGGTCACATATCTTTTTTTATCGGTCAGCCATAAAGGGTTGAACCATTCATAGAGTGAATAATAATAACCCATTTTTAAACCGGATGATCTGACGGCATTGGTAAGATCACCTAACAGATCCCGTTTGGGAGTGCCGGTTACAGCATTCCATGGCTTTTGCCAGGTACGGTCGGCCTCGGCGCTGTTCCATAAACAATAACCTTCGTGATGCTTTGATGTAAGTACCACGTAGCGGGCGCCTGATTTTTTAAACACATCGGCCCATTGCTGCGGATCAAACAATTCTGCTTTAAATTCTTTTTCAAATTGCGGGTAAGGAAAATCAGCGCCGTAATTTTTATCATGAAATTCTTTAAATCCTTTTTTCTTTTCATTGATGCGGTACCAATACCATTCGGCATAGCTGTCACCGCTATTGGGGATCACCGGTGCATAGGAAGGCACGGCATACACACCCCAGTGAATAAAGATGCCAAACTTATCCTGGTGAAACCATTCGGGCATTTTTCGTTTATTCAATGAATTCCAATTGGCTTCGAAAGGTTGGGCAGAAGCCAGGCAAAAAGCTAACAGGGCTACAATGAAGGAGTATGTTTTTTTCATATGCTATTGTTTGCAGGAGCGATCGTTTCATTATCTACACTCCGAAGTAACATTAAAATTGGATAGTACGGTGGATGCGCTGAATTATTTTCTCATTTTTTCAGGAATAAGACAATTAGGATGATTCTAAAACTGAATAGAGAGATCGTCATTTTACCTGTAGCCATAAAATGGTTTCGGCTACGATCGTTCCGTTCGGTAATTTATCACCCGATAGCTATCGGGTTTGAAAATGTTTAAGCCACGGATTCACGGATAAATGTTTTACTCCGTGCATCCGTGGCTCTTATTTAGCAGAATAAGACAGTTCGAAAACCCCGAAAATTCAAATCCGATAGCTATCGGATGGCACACTACTTTCCCTTCGCAGCCGGTGATAAAATAAAGGAGGTGAAAACAAATATACTAATTATTTTAGTATATTATTGCTAAATATTTAAGTATTTTTAGCCCGTTGATTTAAATCCCCCGGCATGCCCTCCTTAAAAGAAAATATCATTGCTCAATTACAAAAGGATATCCTTCCCTTGATGGGGTACAAACCGCCTGTGCATGCTGGTGCTGTGGAAGTAGAACTTGGACCGGTAAAAGAAGCATTTCCCCATTCACAATTCCCTTTAGGTGCTATTCATGAATTCATTTGCCCTGCAGCGGAAGATGCCGTCGCCTCCGGTGGGTTTATCGCAGGCATTTTGTCATCGTTAATGAAAACGGGCGGAACCTGTCTCTGGATCAGTTCATCCCGGACAATTTTTCCCCCTGCTCTTAAATCTTTCGGCATTGAACCAGATAAGATCATTTTTATTTACCTGCAAAAGGAAAAAGAAATTCTATGGACGATGGAAGAAGCATTGAAGTGTGAAGGGTTGGCAGCCGTAGTCGGGGAGATACAGGAATTAAGCTTTATGGTAAGCCGGCGACTTCAATTAGCCGTAGAACAAAGTAGGGTTACCGGTTTTATTATTCGCCGCAATCCCCGCAATTGTAGTACGACCGCCTGTATTACGCGATGGAAGATCAGCTCTGTTCCAAGTGAATTAAATGATGACATGCCCGGGGTTGGTTTTCCCAGGTGGAATGTTGAATTATTAAAGATCCGCAATGGCAAACCGGGAAGCTGGACAATAGATTGGGTGGAAAGAAAGTTCCGGCCTGTTCATTCTTTTGTTTCCCTGTTGCAGGAGCGACAAAAGAAAACGGGATAAGATGTCTAAGCGTTTTGTATCAATATGGTTTCGTCATTTAACGACGGATTGGTTTACGCTCCGGCAACCCGGGCTGCGTGAATTACCATTCGTCATCAGCGCTCCTTCGCATGGACGTATGATGATCGTTGCTACCAATGCATTGGCAGAGCAACAGGGTGTGTATAAAGGAATGGTGCTGGCGGATGCCCGTGCACTTATTCCTTCGCTGCAGGTGTTTGATGAAAAGCCGGGGCTGGAAGAAAACTTACTCAGGCGAATGGCGGAATGGTGTATACGTTTTGCCCCCATCGTGGCAGTGGATATGCCTGCCGGATTGATATTCGATGCATCAGGTTGCCCGCATCTCTGGGGAGGTGACTCTTATTATTTAACAGCTATTGCACAAAAGTTCAAAGCCCGTGGATACGATGTTCGGGTGGGTATGGCGGATACGATTGGTACCGCGTGGGCGGTTGCACGATTCGGTCAGCAATCATTACTGGTGGAAACTAAAAAACAATTTGAAGCCTTGTTGCCATTGCCTCCCGGAGCATTACGATTAGAAGAAGAAACAGTTGAACTGCTGAATAAATTGGGGTTGAGACAGGTCGGCCAGTTTATCCGAATGCCACGAACAGCTTTGCGCCGTCGTTTTGGCCAGGCCTTTCTTTTACGACTTGACCAGGCATTGGGTAATACAGAAGAACTGATCGATCCCATTGAACCCATCGAACCCTACCAGGAAAGATTGCCTTGCCTGGAACCTATTGTTACCATTACAGGAATTGAGATCGCTTTGCAACGATTGCTCGAAGCTTTATGCCTTCGGCTTCAGCAGGAAGAAAAAGGTCTTCGCATCGCCTGCTTCAAATGTTATCGTGTCGATGGAAAAATAGAAAAGCTGGATATCGGCACTATTCGTCCATCCCATAATATCAAACATCTTTTTAAACTTTTTGAAAATAAACTGTCGACCCTTGAACCCGGACCTGGTATAGAATTATTCGTGTTGGAAGCGCCGAAAGTAGAAGACCATTCACCCTTACAGGAAACTTTATGGAACAGCTATGGTGGATTAGATAATACCGGTTTATCAGAATTATTAGACAGGCTTGCAGGAAAGATAGGTGTCAACCGTATTCATCGCTATTTGCCGGATGAGCATTATTGGCCGGAGCGGTCGGTGAAACCAGCTTCGTCAATGGATGAAAAAACAACTATTGCATGGAAATTGGATAAGCCAAGACCCTTTCAATTATTAGCCAACCCCGAGCGGATCGATGTGACGGCGCCAATTCCCGATTATCCACCGATGCTCTTCCGGTATAAAAACAAATTGCATAAAATAATCAAAGCGGATGGACCGGAGCGGATTGAACAGGAATGGTGGTTGCAACAAGGGCAACACCGCGATTATTATTATGTAGAAGATGAAGAAGGCCACCGGTATTGGTTATTCAGGTTGGGACATTATTCGGATAAATCATTTCAATGGTTTATTCATGGATTTTTTGTTTAACGCTGTAATCAAAGAAAGGTAAATAGTGAAGTATGAATTATACCGAATTACAGGTAACAAGTAATTTTAGTTTTTTACGTGGCGCTTCTCATCCCGAAGAATTAGTGGAGCAGGCCATAGCATTAGGGTATACTTCGATAGCTATAACAGATCGTAACAGTCTTGCCGGCATCGTTCGTGCTCATGCTGCCGCCAGGAAAAAAAATATTCGCATTATTGTTGGATGCCGGCTTGATCTGCTGGATGGTCTCAGCCTGCTCGCTTATCCAACCTGCAGCAGTGCTTATTCACAACTTTGTAATTTATTGACAACGGGTAACCGCCGTGCGGAAAAAGGAAATTGTTATTTATACAAAGCAGATGTATATGCACATGCGAAGAATATGAAGGTTATAGTATTACCGCCTGGTGAATTAAATGAATCGTTTGAATTTGATCCGTCCTTTGCCAACTCATTACAAGAATACCGGGAAGTTTTTGGAACCGATCTGTATATCGCGGCATCAAGACCGTACCAGGGTGATGATCATAAATATTTATATCGTCTCGAACAATTATCGGCACCACTACAAATACCACTGGTAGCAACGAATGATGTACATTATCATAAACCCGAACGTCGTCAACTGCAGGATATCGTTACCTGCATCCGGGAGAAATGCACGATCTATACTGCAGGTTATCGATTGCATCCGAATGCCGAGAGACATTTGAAACCAGCGAAAGAAATGGGGAGGCTTTTCAGGCAATATCCTGATGCCATCCGTCGTACACAGGAAATAGCGGAAGCCTGTCAATTCTCCTTGAATGAATT
>JANOCH010000759.1:0-4828 GCA_031412015.1 Chitinophagaceae bacterium | reverse complement strand
CGACTGGCCCGCCTACGCGGCCGTTGTGCACCGACTTCGGCCACGCCGCCCCGCAGGAGCGCCCCCGAAGCAACCGCCCGCCGGGAAAGCAGGCCCTCGCTCAATCGACAAGGAGAACCATCATGCACATCCGTGACCGGCTCGTCGTCACCATCACCGTGGCAGGTGATCAACACGGGAATGCCGGAAGCTGTCTCCTGCGAAACCTGTGGCAGGTTATAACTTGGACCAAACACATTGAATATCTCCAGGAAATCCGATGAAATGATTATGGGAATTCTTGTTTGCCCAACTTCCCATTGAAAATCCGGAGGGACGGTGTCTAAAAAACTGCTTTCAATAGTTTCCAAAAAAAGGTTGGTTCGGAACGGTAATATTCCCGCCGCGCTTAATTCAACCTGGAACTGGTTAGCTTCCAGCGGGGCTACATCTTCTAAAAAGGGCTTTGTTTTTAATTCAGCTATATCCGCGGCATTGAAAAGATTTTTTTCCATCTGCCCCATCGTTTCATTGGTTACGGTTTTAGTGATAGAAATAAAATCAAATCCGTCTTTTCGGATCGAACCGCCTTTAAGCATCTGCTGTATGTTGATATACATTTGAATGGAACAAAGCAATAATAGAACACCAATGCCAAGGCCAATGTAGGAAAACCAACGGGAGAGTGCATTGGTTCCTGTTTGTAATAATGGACGAATAGGTTTGAAAGATAAAGCCATTCTGTTTTTTTAGTTGTTCAATATTTGTTGGCCTCGGCCTCATCCCTCTTATCCCTTCTTCCAAAGATAGGGGACGGTGCTGCATTGCAATGCCACACATCATAACTACCACATCAACTTTATATCTCTGTTCACCACTTTTGAAAAGTCACTATTCAATAAGACTCTCCGAAAAGCGAGGGCTGTGCTCAGGTGGCCTTCTCCTTGGAGAAGGTCGGGATGAGGCCCTCTACTCACCACTTTCGAAAAGTTCCTTTTCAACTAGCCTCTCCGAAAAGCAAGGGCTGTGTCTTGCAAGTCTCCCCCACCGGGGGAGATTTAGAGGGGGCCGCCCTATAAATGAAACAACCTGGTATACGGATAAAAATCTATCCGCTCAAGATCAGCAAAAACTATTGTTGCTTTCCTTTGATCAGCTTCTTCCAGCATCAGTCGCATCGCTTTTTCCGCATTCTTTTCATCAAGGTGACTAAAAGGTTCATCAAGCAATAAGAAATCAAAAGGTTGCAATAATGAACGAATGATAGCGATTCGTTGCTGCTCGCCATAAGAACAGGTACTGCAGGTTGAATTCAGTTTATCGTCAATACCCAGGCGTGTTGCCATTTCTTTTATTTTCACAGATGGATGAAAAGGATTCAACTGTCTTTTTATCTCCAGGTTTTGCGCTACTGTCTGTTCAGGAAATAATCGCAGGTCCTGGAAAACAATGCTGATATGATCTTTTCTATAAAGGGCAAGATCTTCCTGGGAAAAATTTCGGATCGCTTTTTCATCGTAGTTGATCGTGCCGTTATAATCATTTCGCATACCATATAAAAAATTCATCAGCGATGATTTGCCACTGCCGGAAGGCGCCACGATCTTGATCAGTTCGCCTTTTTCAAATAGCAGATCCTTACCCCATATTTCGGAAGTTTGAGTGCGGCTTTGTTCAAAATACGTGGGCAGAAGCTGCTGTATCCTTAATTGCATAAATGAAGGTCCATTTAAAAACCACAGGATTCAATATTATTACATACTGTCTTCTGTGGTTTTTTTAAATATGAACGGTACTTGGTTTTATCGTTCCTTGTTAGCGCCAATTAATTTACTGGTTTCAGATCTACACCGGGAGGGGCTGCGATGGTGTCCGCTGAATTATCATAATCCATATACTTTTTTTTCTTTTCCGCCTGGATATTATACATCGTATTGATGTATTGGTTCAATTGTTTCAGGCTGTTAGTGTTTTTATCCACCAGGTTGATCTCAAACTCAAAATCGAGAGCCTTGTTTTTATAGGTGCCGCCTGTTGCAATAGCATCCTGCCACATATTAATGGAGGCAGTCATGGCTGCTTTATCACTGCTGTCTTTTGCAGAAGACTCACCTGATTTAATTATTTTTTGAATATCGATGTAAAAGCCAAAGGGGTGACCACTTATTTTGTCGGCCACCGCGTTTTTAGTTGATCCGCCGGCTAAAAATTTATCTACGTGTTCTTGTGAATTGCTCGCGGCAAACCAGTTATTATCCAATTTATAATGAATCTCGGGTGTATTAGCTGAAGTCATTCCTTTAGTTTCTGCCAATGCAATGCCGATTAGTTTGTCAAAAGCGGGTTTGTCATTCACCGAGGCGGCAAAAAGAACTTTCATATCAGGTTCAGTGGTGGAATATTTATAAGGCTCCTGGCCTTCGCCCATGTCCATTACTTTTTCCTTTGTTTTTATTTCGAGGTCGGAAACAGCGATCAGGAGTTCACCTTTATTCGCTTTGATAAACTCTTCAATGCTATAACCCATACGACCCAAAAATCCGTTGGTCATTCCGTCGATTCCGGTAGCCTTTAGAAACTCATTTAATCCGGCCGGAGGATAATTCATAGCAAATACGCCGACAACATTTTGAGAGGGAATGCGATTAATAACATCTTCGCTTAATGGTTTGGCAGGAAAGTCGGAAAGTATTTTACGCATGGCATCACCATAAAACTGTTTTGACTTAACCGCAATCTTACCATTATCAAAATTCAATGAAGTAGCGGAAACGTTGCCTTCCAGCAACATATTTAGCTTCATCATAGAAAGTACGCCGCCGCCCAGCGAATTGCTGTAAAGAGAAGATGCGTTTACCCAAATATGTACATCACTTCCATCTTGTATCAAAGAAGTAAAACGGCTGTCTTTATCGAGGTTGTCGCTGCTTTTAAGCGTCAATGCTGTCTTCCCAAACATCCTTAAACTGTCTGCCGGGAATTTATAAGATTCATAAGAACCCTGTCTTTCAAAAGCCTGTTGCATGTCTCCTAATGGAGCGTCGCCGATATAAACAAACCGGGAACTGGTCCAGGCCAATATACCAGACTTGTCTGAAGACATAAAGCTGATATCACCGTCTTTCGTAACGGTGGCTTTTCCTTTACTGATCTCTTTATTAAATGCTTCAAAAGTGGCTGCATCCTTTACCGTTCCGGTAAAAGCGACATATCCGCCACGTCCTTGTTTTTTAACATAGAAAACAAGAGCGGCTTTTATATCGATGCCTGATTGGCCCGGATCTTTCAGGAGTTTTGCAGCGGTACTGTCAGTTGCTTCTTTGGAAATTTCCTGGAACCATTCAGTCTGGCTGATCTCTTCCCAGCTAAGTTTGGAAGAAAGTGAAGGACTGTTAATGTGTACAACGACACCGGCGTCTTCCGGAATCAGCAGTCCTGATTTGTCGCCCTTTTTACAGGATACTGCAAGAAGTAATGCGAATAAGGATAAGGTTGATAATACTCTTTTCATGTTTTGATTTTTATTAGGAGGGTCAAATAAAGGCAAAATTTACAAGATCGGCAACAGGCAGGGTTTGTTGTTCCCCAGTGCGAAGATTCTTGATAACACAGGTCTTTTCCTCCAGTTCCCTGCTACCCATGATGATAATAAAAGGTATATTCTTTTTCTCGGCGTATTTGAATTGTTTATCAAATTTGGAGGTTTCGTGGTACAGCTCGGTTCTTATCCCCTGCTGTCGCAATTGTTGGACCAGTTCAAAGGCTTTCCTGCTTTCCACCTCACCGAGATTAAAAAATAACACCTGCGTGCCTACATGAACATCTGCGGGGAAAAGTTGCAATTCTTCCATCACATCATAGATCCTGTCGACACCAAAAGAAATACCCACACCGGGGATATCGGGAACGCCAAACAAACCGGTAAGGTCGTCATAACGGCCACCACCTCCGATGCTACCCATTTGTACACCAAGCGCTTTTACTTCGAAGATAATGCCGGTATAATAATTAAGACCTCTTGCCAATGTGAGATCAATGCTGATCAATGAATAGTGAGCGGGTAGTGGGGAGGAAATGACATATTCAATTTCTTCAATCCCTTTTTTACCTGTTGCGTTATCGCCGAATAAACTTTTGATGTCCGTTAGTTTTTCTTCACTACTACCGGTAAATGAGAGATATTTTTCAATAATTACTATTTGTCCTTTATCAAGTCCCTTTTGAGATAGGTCTTCTTTTACTTTTTCCAAACCGATCTTATCCAGTTTGTCAATAGCGATCGTAATGTCCATCATCCTGTCGGCCGCACCACATACTTCCGCCAGGGCCGTTAAAATTTTACGACTGTTGACCTTTATTTCAACAGCAATACCCAACTTATCAAAAACAGTGGCATATATATTTGCCAATTCGATTTCGTTTAATAAAGAGGTGCTTCCAACCACATCCGCATCACATTGATAAAATTCGCGGTAACGTCCTTTTTGCGGTCTGTCAGCTCTCCACACGGGTTGTATCTGGTAACGTTTGAATGGGAAACTGAGTTGACTATGATTCATTGCCACATACCTGGCAAAAGGAATGGTCAGATCATATTTCAATGCCCGTTCGGTAAGGTCCTTGCTATTTTTTCCCTGCAATATATTTTAATAGCGGTAAATCATCGTCTACAAATCGCTGCAATTTTAATTTCTTAATTACCTCGGTTTTAAAAACATGCGGTTGTTTATTATCATAATTGAAATATAGTTCATCGAATACGTCGTTTAGTTTGTATTGCTTTAGAATTCTATCGGTCATAGGACGCAGAAAACTAAATCTACTAGAAATGAGATAAAGTTGGTGATCG
>JANOCH010000758.1:0-4402 GCA_031412015.1 Chitinophagaceae bacterium | reverse complement strand
TTCTATTGAAGTGGAAAATGATCTTTCCAGTGAAATACCAATAATGATGAGCTCATTTTGTTTGAACGTATTACCAGCCAGCGGCTTTCCAAACCTGTCATAGAAACGCTTTCTTACTTTCAGATAATTATCTTCCTCTGTATAGGCGCCGCTCGCACTGATACCCTCTGCCTGCCAGAAATAGTATAATCTTCCGGTTCCTTTTGTGACAATTTCTATATTGGTTCCTTTCAAAGCTGCTTTGTCTCCACGCCATTGTCCGCCATCTACTTTGGCTATCACTTTTCCATCCGCTCTTACTTCAGCCGTAGCCGTAGAGTTATTCGCCGAACGGGAAAGTTTTCCCAAAGCCAAAAATGCAAACGCCCTTTCCTGTGTACTCAACCATCGACGTGTTTTTAATTTATCACTTACATGTTTCGCCATCGTAGGGATCTGTGCGTTACCCGGATCAGCATCGATCAGTGCATTCAACGCTATCGATTCATCTCTTACGTCCGAATAATAACTTCCGCCCGTCTGTGGCACTGATTCCTCTCCACTAAACGATGATGGCAACATCGCTGTAAATGATTTTTTATCACCTGCCGTGGCATAGGCAGCCGACAATAAATAGCGGCTATCCAATGCGAGTATCTCTGGTTTTGCTTTATAATAATTCATCGCCGGCACATTGCTCCGACCTGCCAGTGCTAAAACATAGAGACCATACGCAACTTCCTTCGGTGCTATCTTTTTATTTTGGTTGCGATTATAATAATACGTGATCGTCTCTTTATTCTTTAACCTGTTGCTGATATAATTCAGCATGGTCTCTATCAAACCATTATCTACATCAAAGCCGGCCTTCTTCGCTTCCCATAAGAAATGAGCAGCATAGATACTGGACCACCAGTCTTCTTTGCCTTCACCATCCCAAAGCGTAACGGCGCCATTATACAATTGCCTCATTTTTATTTTCCGAATAGCTTCGAGAATATTCGTATTGGCATTCACTTTATTTTGTTTATTCAGTTGCATCAGGTCGGCCATGTCACCAAAATACAATTGCGGGAAAGCAGCTGATACAGTTTGTTCGGTGCATCCGTATGGATATTGTACCAAATAACGAAGTTGTTCTCCCAGTTCCAACGCCGGCGAGCGGCTCACTACTAAATTATAATCTGTACTGCCCGTCATAAAATCACTAAGACCTATGGCTATTTTTTGCGAACTACCTGCAGCTATGGAGCCGCTGCCGGTCACTTTCTGCAAGGTAGAAGGCGGCCGAACGGATATCTCCGTAGCGTCTTCAAATTTTTCCCCTAACCCGTTTACCAAGATCCTGACATTTCCAATACCGATAGTACTACTAGCTACTACACTAAAACTGGCTTGTCTTTCACTCTTCGCATTGATCGAAACTGTCTGACTATTGCCTCCCGCGATTTTCACGGCTCCGTCTGTATTGATCGTTGCAGTAACATTCGTCGCTTTATCCGTCGTATTGCTCAAGGTAACCGGTACGTTCACGGTATCACCGGGGCTTAAAAATCTTGGCAATGCCGTACTGATAACAATGGGATCGGCTACGGTCATCGTATTGTCGGCGGAACCAAAACTTTGTCCTTTATAGGAAACAGCCATCAATCTTATCTCTCCGCTAAACTGTGGTATTTCAACCTCAAATTCCGCTTCACCATTTCCATTCGCCTTTTTGATACCACTCCAGTAGCTTACTACTTTAATTCTTTTGGCCGGCATGGGATTCACTCTTTTTTCCATGCTCATTTCTCCATCACCACCCGTGCTGCTTAGCTTAGCCCTAACCTCCGCAAACAACAAGGGATAAAGATCAAATGCATTTACCTGCAGCGCTTTTTTCTGATAGAAATAATCGTATGGATCTGGTGTTTTAAAACTGCTCACCTGCAACACGCCATTATCAACAGCTGACAATGTCACAAAACTGCCCGGAGCAGCTTTTACTTTTACCTGTTGTTTTGTTTTTGAACGAACCGCCTTCTTTGCCACGATCTCGACCAGTATCTTCCGGCTTCTCTCCTCCACCGTTACATTCTGGAATCCATGAGCCACTGTCAAGGGAATATCCGAGACCTCATGTGGTTTTATCAACGTAGCGGTGATATATACATTCGGCACATGATCGCCGGATAAGTCCAGGTCAAGGCTGGCCGAACGATTACTCACATCAACATACTGGTATGATAAAACATGATCGGTTTCCATGGTCACCAGCATCTTACCGCTAAACGGAGTTTTAAATAATGCTTTTACCTTTTCCCCGCTGAGATAAGATTTCTTGTCCAGCTCTATTTCAATATTACCTTCATTGTTCACTTCGAAAGAATTATTATTGCCACCCCAGCTTCCGTAACTATAGAAACTTCTGCTCACATAACTATTGGCGCCGGGCCGGTAAATCCTCAATTCATAATCACCCGGTGAACGGGGTATGTAAGAATAAATCGTATTGTTACCAACACTGAGCTGGTTTTCGATCATCAGCTTATCTTCTTTTTGCGAATCATACCGAAAATAACTGCCGCTTCGTGTCAATACCGTTCTGTATTCATGTTTGATAACTTCTATTCTTGCCGTAGAATTAACCGCATTGCCATCTTTACCCACAGAAACCAATTGAAATTTCACCGGCTGATTTAATGGATAGTAAAAAAACCAGTCATACTTTATACCGTAGAAAACATCCTGCGTAAATACATCAGCTGATGCAGCCCTGCTTACAGGTCTGCCGGTTTCATCAAAGACGGTGGTGTAAAAGTTTGTCTGCAGCACACCCATGTTAGCATAGGTAGCAGGCACTTCATATCTTTCCAATGCATTTCCTTCCGCATCCGTTTTACCTTCTTTTACCTGTTTATCAAAAAAAGTATTCTGGTTAGCGAGACTAAATTCAAATCCACCAAACTTTTCTGGCGCAAATGATTTTTGCCTTACCTGTATCTCTGCTTCATAATTGCGATTTGCCGCCGGTGGTCCAAAGAAATTCATGGCATTGATAGACAGCGTTGCCGATTCTCCCGGCCTGAGCGAGGCCTTATCCAATTTGGTATTGACGCGGATGCGATCCGGCACGAATTCTTCAATGGAAAAATTTTTGGAAGCCAGCAATACATCATTGGAGGTGTACACTTCAAGCGTGTAACCACCCGTGATCGCCGAAGTAGCGATATCAACATTTCCTTCAACCGATCCTTCTTCATTGAGGTTTTTCCGGAAAGATTTTAATTCCTTGCCGTTTGGCATCAGGAATTTCATTTTTAATGGAATATCTCCTGGAGTTTTCCATTGCCTGTCGCGAATGATAACCGAGAAATTAACTTTCTCCCCGGGACGATAGATATCCCTTTCCGCATATATAAATGCGTCGAGACCTGAAGGGTTGCTTCTTTTACCGCCGACTTCAAAACGGGAAGTGTTTACTCTTGTATTACTAAAAGGAAGATAGTTGAAATCATCCGCCGTTTTAGCAATAACCATAGCCGGTTTGAAACCCGCCAACCCGATAGCCACCGGGTCCCTTTTCGAATAGACGATCTCGGCTACTCCTTCTGGATTGGTTGAACCCGTTCCTATCAACTGATTGTTGGCCGAGTAAACAGATATGTTTACTCCATCAACCGGTAAAGCGGTTTTCAGTGAATTGGTAAATACAAAGATCTTCCCCTCTCCTTCTTTGGTGATCAAACCAAGGTCTGACAAAGAAATATAGCGACTGTCCTTCACCCAATAATCTTCTGTAGACCGGACCACAATATGATATACTCCTTTAAAATCAGGCAAGCGGTCCTCAAACTGTGAAAAGTTGAGCAATCTTCCTGCCCCGCTCTTCGGTAATGACCGGGTATCAATTTCCTTTTCATAGATCACATCGCCGAGCATGGCATCACTTCCGCCTTCATCATAATAATCACCCTCGTACTCATCATTGTAACTGGCTTGCGTAGCCCGGTTTTCTTTCGGATAATAACCATAGCGCTGGGACATCAACAGGTTATTCTCATAAATTTTTGAAATGATGAGCTTTACTTTTGGCACATTGGTGATCCTGACCTCAATATTGTTACTTCCTTTTTTAGAAAGATAAACTGCTTTACTGTTGGTAAAACTGATACCCGCTTCCAACTCGCCAAACGCCACACTGCCGTCATAATCTTCTTTTAATACACCACCTATTTTTCCTCTTAAGCCTTTAACAATAGTCAATGCATAACTTTTTTCTACGTCAAACTTGTCGCTCCGGATGGTAAATCCATTTTCATTGGACTCAACGGTATAGGTCAAAGCCGGGTCAAATTTCACAAATGACTTCAGGCTCTCACCCGTCAACTGCTGGCTGGTGGTTACCGTTATGACTCCTTCCGTTCCGTCATGCTGTGAT
>JANOCH010000757.1:0-3778 GCA_031412015.1 Chitinophagaceae bacterium | reverse complement strand
CTCGGAATGTTTGGCATAGATGAATTTACCGCTATCATCAATCCTCCTGATGCCTGTATATTAGCAGTCGGTGGAATCAGCCAGGTGCCGGTGGTGAAGAACGGTGCTGTTGTGCCGGGCAATGTGATGAAAGTAACCCTTAGCTGCGATCATCGTGTGGTGGATGGTGTTTCTGGTGCCGCTTTCCTGCAAACGCTGAAAAGCTTGCTGGAAGAACCATTGAGGATGCTGGTATAAAAGGTTATTAACACATTCGAAATAATCATTAGAGAAGTCCCGCTAAATGGCGGGATTTCTTATTTTCGGTACTCATCGAAACTAACTACCATGATACTGCTTGACATATCTTCCTGGTGGGGAGCCATGGCAACATTTGAAAAAATGTTCTGGATCATCGCCCTGGTCTTTTCGCTACTCTTCCTTATTCAAACTATTCTTTCTTTTGCGGGCGGTGATGGTGATGAAGCATTTGGAGATGCGGATTCGGCAATCGGCCATGACGAGGGTATTGACTATGGTTTTTTTACCATTAAAAATTTCATCGCTTTCTTTACCATTTTCGGATGGACAGGTATTGCCATGATCAAAGGAAATGTAAACAAAACGCTTACAATTGGCATAGCGCTGGCAGCCGGCGTATTGGTGGTTGCCATTATGATGGTCCTGTTTCGCAGTATGAGCCGCCTCAAACACAGCGGTACTTTAGAAATCTCGAATGCACTAAATCAAATTGGTGAAACTTACCTGTTTATTCCGGCCCAAAGAAATGGCTTTGGCAAAGTACATCTCAAAGTGCAGGGTTCATTACAGGAGTTGCAGGCTATTACCGATGATGAAAAAGATATTCCTACCGGCAAACTGGTAAAAGTGGTAGAGATCCTCAACAATAGTATCCTTATCGTTTCTACAAAACTTTCCTAAACAAAAATTCAACAATAACATGGCTGAGAATCTATTATTAATTGTAGCGATCGCGGTCGTTTTCTTTTTCATTCTTATTTTTTCAATGTTCCGCCGCTACAAACGTTGTCCATCCGACAGGATACTGGTTGTATATGGGAAAGTGGGAAAGAATGCCGACCAAGGTTCTTTGACTGCGAAATGTATCCATGGTGGCGCCGCTTTTATCTGGCCCATCATCCAGGATTATTCTTTCCTTGATCTTACACCGATTTCGTTGGAGGTAAATCTTACCAGTGCCTTAAGTAAACAAAACATCAGGGTGGATGTACCTTCCAGGTTTACCGTGGGTATTTCAACCGAACCAGCGGTGATGCAAAATGCAGCGGAACGGCTACTCGGAATGCAACGTCCTTCTATTCATGACCTGGCCAAAGATATTATTCTCGGCCAGATGCGTTTGGTGGTAGCCATGATGGATATTGAAGAGATCAATAATAACCGTGATAAATTCCTGGCCAATATCGCGGGTAACGTGGAAGCGGAGTTAAATAAGATCGGCTTGAAGATGATCAATGTGAACGTAACGGATATCAAAGATGAAAGCGGTTATATTGATGCACTGGGTAAAGAAGCCGCGGCAAAGGCGATCAACGAAGCGAAGATCCGCGTAGCCGAACAGGAGCGTACCGGTGATATCGGTAAAACGACCGCTGAAAAAGAAAGGGATATTAAAGTAGCCGAAACCCAACGCGACCGCGATATCAATGTAGCGCTGGCGTTAAAAGAAAAAGAAATTCAAATCGCCGGCGCCAACCGTGATGAAAATATTGGAAAAGCCGAAGCACAAAGAGATACACGTGTAAAAACGGCGGAAGCGAATGCCATTGCGGTACAGGGTGAAAACCTTTCCAAGATCGAGATCGCTAACTCTGATGCGACAAGAAGAGAAAGAGAGGCTGAAGCATTGAAAAAAGCGATAGCCGCCGAGAAAGTACAATCGGCCAAAGCCCTGGAAGAAGCTTACCTCGCTGAAAAAAAGTCGGAGGATGCCCGTGCTGAGAGGGATCGTGCCACACAAAACGCCACCATCGTAGTAGCAGCGGATATCCAGAAGCAAAAATTGATCATCGAAGCACAGGCGCAGGCAGAACAAGTGCGTGAAAGGGCAAAGGGGGACGCAGATGCCATCTTTGCAAAACTGGAAGCAGAAGCCCGTGGTATTTATGAAATGCTGACCAAGCAAGCGGAAGGTCTTGATAGAATTGTAAAAGCAGCGGGTGATAATCCAAAAGATGCAGTACTCCTGTTAATAGCTGATAAACTACCAGAGCTTGTTAAACTGCAAACAGAAGCCATTAAAAATATCAAGATCGATAAAATAACGGTTTGGGATAGCGGTCAGACAGTGGATGGCAAAAACTCAACGGCTAATTTTATCGGTGGACTTTATAAATCAGTGCCTCCATTAAAAGACATTTTTAATATGGCCGGCATGGACCTTCCTGATTATCTGGGTAAAGTGAAAGGGGACACCGCAGTAGAAGCCGAAGAAATAAAGTAATATGATTAAATTACGATACCAAAGCATCAAAGACCTTGCATTCAAGGTCTTTTTTATTGAATGAAGCTTGTAACGATCATATTACTGTTTGCCTGGTTGCCGTTCTTTGTACAGGCCCAAAATTATACCGCCACCAATGGCTCGTCCTATATCGGCTCATTGAATGTACACAACAATCCATCGGCCATTGTCAATTCACCCTTCAAATGGGATCTCACACTTTTCGGCCTGCAGGATAAACATACTACCAATACTATCAAAGTTTTCAACTACTCTCTCTTATCAAATCCCGCTAAGTCGCAATACCTGATCAGCGGCGGGCAATTCAGCAGGCATGCGGATTTAAACGTCAATCTAAATCTTTTCAATACCCGTATAGGATTCAACAAACGAAGCGGTATTGCGTTTGGCACTAACCTGAGATCTTATGTTACGCTGGCATCGGGACCCTATAACTACCTTGACAGCATCAGTAAGTTTGGTCATTTCTTTGGCTTGAATGAAGGGGCGCAAAACATGAAAGTAAACATGGCCAGCAGCAGTTGGGCGGAATTTTATGCTACTTATGGACAAACGATTATCGATAATGAATATGGAAGGCTCAATGCAGGCATCACTTTAAAATTGAACAAAGGATTATCCGGTGCTTTTGCCCATCTTGCCAATGGAAATTTTATTCGTACCGGGTCCAGCCCGGCCAGTTACCGGGTTACCGACGCGTCATTGGATTTTGGTTATTCATCCAACTTCGACGAGTGGGACAGTCTCAAAAATTTCCAGCAGAATTCAAGGAACTTTTTTTCATTGACAGAGGCCGGAGGGTCGATCGACCTTGGCGTTGAATGGCTGGTAAAATTGCAAAGTGTAAAAAACATCTTTGATGACGATGACTATTTTGACTACAATTGGAAGATCGGGCTTTCTGTACTGGATATCGGTTATGGGCAATATGCTTTTGGGCGATACAGCACGAGAGCAAGAAATATCAATTCCAATGTGACTGATGTATTAATGGACCAGGTCCTTGATTCTACGATTAGTTCGGTAGGTGTATTCAGGGATAGTTTGTCAAAACTGTTTGGCGATATGGGACGTTATATTGGAAAATTTCGCGTCACACATCCCACCAGGCTAGTGCTTAACGTTGATAAATTTATTACTGATGCTTTTTTTGTGAATGCCGATATATCCGTTAATGTTTCTTCTCTTTCATCGGGTCCCAACAAACGGGTAAATGACATGAACGTTGTAACAGTTACGCCAAGATGGGAAACCCGGAAAAAAGGATTTTACCTGCCGGTCTATTTCAATACA